>JACQJN010000269.1 GCA_016205085.1 Elusimicrobiota bacterium
CTCCAGACCCTTCCAGATGGGTTTGACCCGGTTAGGAGGAACTATAAAACTGGTTCAACAAAATATAGCGGATGAAACCGCCAAGGGCTGGGCATTGGACCTGGGGGTTCAAAGAAACCTAAGAACCGACCTTACCTTAGGATTGAGTGTGCTAAATGCAGGTTCTAAACTCAAATTTATAGAAGAACCTTTCAAACTCCCTCTGACCGTAGGTGGGGGGATAAGCTATCTCTTAGGAGGACTGATCACGGTCACAGCAGACATAAAACACAGGATCTATGACAACCGTCTGACCGCGGGCATAGGAACAGAGTTCTGGGTGAGGCCCTCTCTGGCTCTAAGGGCAGGCTATTTAGGCATTTTAAAAGAAGCTTTAGACAGTGACGTGCAGAGCTCCAGCCGGAAGCTGGAGGGGTCTCTTAAAGGTTTAGGGGCAGGCTTCGGTTTTAAGATTTCAAATCTATCCGGAAATGATTTACTTCTGGACTATGCTCTCTCCCCAGCACGAGACCTGGGCACGGCACACAGGATCAGTTTTAGTCTCAGATTTGGGCCCATATTTGAAAGCAATCACCCGAAGCAAAATACAGAAAAACTTCTACTCCTGAGTCCCTAAAAGATATCTCTACTCCACAGACAGGGAAGAGCCCGGTAATGTCTGTTTCGGTTTCTTTTTTGAAGCCTTTTTTGGTTGCGGAGGCTCCAGTTGATTGAGTTTTTGTTTGCTGGGTATATGTCCGGGATTTATGCTGAGTGCCTCTTTAAAAAAATTTATGGCCTCCTCATTATCGCCCCTATCCAACGCCGTTATGCCGCTTTGGTACAGCTCATCAACTTTTCGCCCCTTGGCCGATTCTTCAAACTGCGCCCTTCTGCCTTTTTCCAGGTGCATCTGCCTTTTCTCTTCTTCCTGCCGATAAAACCCCTTTCCGGCAATCGTAAGGATCGCATCCTCCAACGCTTCTTTAGATTTAGCAGAAGCCTGTTCTAAAGCGGCTTGAAGATACACAACAGCAGCTCTGTCTCCTAGGTTGCCCAAGGCCGTAGCAAGTGCTAGCTGCACCTCCGCCGATTTCGTATTCAAAAGTGCCTTTCCAAGATCCGTCACTGATCGTCTATCGCCCAACACACCCAATGCCTTTGCAGCCGCAGCCACCACTTCCGGATTTGGGTCTTCTAATTTGGCTATTAAAAGCGGCGTGACCTGAGGCAGGCCTATAACGCTTAAGGATTGAATAGCCCCAATGCGAATTCTAATTTCCGCATCCTGAAGAGCTCGGCCTAGGGCAGGAATGGAAGTGGCATCGCCCATCCCACCTAACGCCCCCACCGCCCTCAGCCGAACCTCGGCCCGATCATTGCCTACGGCTTTAGATAGTCCTTGAAGCGCGGTCGCATCTGCTATAGAAGCCAGCGCCGATACCACCACAAGCCGAATGGCTAAATCCTTATCCTCCAAGGCATACTCTAAACTTGACACGGCCTTTGGGCTTTTCAAAAAACCCAGCGCTTTTATCGCCTCCAAGCGGTTGTTCGCATCCCGGTCTCCCATGGATTGTGTCAAGGCGGTCACCGCCCCTTCCCCTCCTTGAAACGCCAGTGCTTTTATCGCCTCCAGGCGTACCGCCGCTTTTTCATCTTGGGTAGCAGCCTGAAGCGCCGCCAGCACCTGGGAATCTTGTATGGAAGCCATCGCCCGAATAGAATTAACCCGAACCTTCCAACTTTTATCCCTTGAGCCGGCTAAATGCCGGGAGATTTCCTCCTGGCTATAAGTCCAGTGCGGCAATAGAAAAATAAATAAAATCCCAATCCAAGCTCGATTCCTGCGCAGTATATTCATGATAACACCCCCCTAACGCACCTGGACCACAAGGGACAACTCCTCAGACCTTACCTTTTGACCTTTTGTATCCTGAGCCTCAGCATAAAATGTGTAGTTCCCGGGATCCTTAAATCTCTCATAAATATAAACCCATTCTCCCTTAAGCGAATCCCCCGTTTCAAGCTGCATGGGAACGGTCTGAAAA
>JACQJN010000236.1 GCA_016205085.1 Elusimicrobiota bacterium
AACTGGGCGGAATCATCCGCCCTGACAAATGTGCCTCCACCATTGGCCGCCGCCGTGGAAAGGACAGCAAAGCCAGTGCCCCCATAAGCAAAAGCGACCGTGTGTACCACGATGTTCTGAAGCCCGGCAAGCGTAGCGGAGGAATCCTGGGTGAAGAGGTTGAGAGCTTGGGTCCGAATATCCAGGGCGGTGGGGGGACCGGGTTCCGCATCCCCATCTGATATAACGATGACCGAGTTGGGCTGGCATGCTGACTGAATGGGCGTAGGGTATCCGAACTGCCCCTTAAAATACAACCCAGAGTCTCTGACTATCTCCCCCAATGGAGTGCCCCCACCTGCGGTGATGGCGTTGAGGGCGGTGATGATGCTGGCCGGAGAAGCCCCCACAGTGGAAACCACTATTTGGGGCGCCGTATAAGTTCCCGTAGCGTTAAACTTCATCAACCCCAAGCGGACCCTACCTCCTAATATGTTGACCATATCCGTGATGACACGTTTAGCGACACTGATCTTGGTCTGGCTCACTCTAGCGGTACAGGCTTGGTAGTTTAGGTAGTTACCCACAAAAAGCTTCAGTTGAACATTATTGATGGCTCCGAACCAGAATCCGTAGGTGCTAAGCTGGGCCACTGCCGGAGCGGAGGAGACGGAGGTTATGTTGGAAGAATAGAAGTTGTAAATCCCGATGCTGTCCTGATTGTAGACAGCTCCGGATGTATAGCCACAACTGGGGATGGTGCTTGTGCTGGAATATGTAGTGGCGCTGTTGTAAGCCGGCAGAAATGGCAAGCTCCAGCCCATGCTCCCGGAACTATCCAGCAATATCATGATGTTGGCCTGCTCCGCCAACACAGGGACACTTCCCAAATAGAACAAACCTCCAAATAGGAGAATAGAATAGATTTTCATCTTTCATGAATAATATGACGGATTTAAATGAAGAAGAAATAAAGGAAAATTAAAGAAAGGCTAAAGAAAAGGTTGGTTTTTAGTGCTAAAACCGAACTCCCAAACCGAGTTCATAGCCGCTCTCGCCATGCATGAGGTTATATCCCCCATGCAAATAAACCAGAGGAAAAGGAGTAAAGCTCAATCCTGCTGTTAAGCGAGATTCCGTAGTTTTTGCGGTCAGTCCGACCAAAGCCGAAGTAGTAGCCTGTTTGACCTTCAGCCGGGTACTGTCCAACCCTACTCCCACATAAGGGGTTACGATGGGCACGCTCACCGAAGCAGAAACATTGGCAGAAAGATGGGTCACCGAGAAAAAGTCATGATTCAAAGAATCCACGAAGCCCGATATGGAAATCTGCGGCATCAAAGGTAGAGCGCTTCTCAACAGCCCATAACGAAGGCCTCCCCCTGCCAAGGTCAATCCTGCGGCCCCTATCCCGTGTACGATGACATCCACCCGGAATGGAAGTCCCACCTCGGCCTGAATCCAGGGCAGCCCGAATGCCTTAACCCCTGCCAAATTTAAAATTTGATCGTCCTTGTTAGGTTTTGCCTGTATCACGGCATGGACTCCCACATCGAATCCAGGAAAACCCAAACTCTTTCCCGAGTGAAACGTTCCCGCCCCAAGAACTCCTCCAAGATCCTTGGCAAAAGGCTTGAGATAGGCATCCTGGACCAAGCGAGTAAAATCCCCATAGGGATCCGCAGTAACCCACGGAGCCCATCCAACCAGCACGACGCAGGAAATGAGAAAAGCAAAGGTTTTTTTCATGAGAAAGATCAAAGCATTTTCCCATTCTGCTTTGCAAGAACTTGTACGAAAACCGGTAGGCTATTGGTGGATCGAAAGAAGAACCCTCTGATCTTCCTGATTGACCCCTACTCCCCACTCCACAACAATCTTTTTGGAAGGAACGTCATACTTCTTTTTTAGAAGACGCTCCACTAATTTTGCCCGTACCTTAGCTAAATCCTCTGAATTACTTTCCATGGGTGAGGCGAATCCTCGCACAATCACTTTGGAGGAAGGAGCGGATAAAAGCCTTACAGTCTCTTCCACAGCCCTTTCCCCGGCCGGTTCCAACTCGGTCCCATTGGCTTTAAAGGGAAGCTCTTTTGTCTGTCCCTGCTCCGTCCCGAATTTTTTCCCCTCCTCCGAGGTAGGATCCTCTATGGAGATGGGGGCCTTGGAAAGACGTCCCGCGACAGCCGCCTCCCCTATCGATGTCTCTCCCATAGGATTGACTAAAACAGGCGCTTGCGCGTGGGACACTTGCTTTCTTGAGGAATTTATTCCTCCCGCACCACCGGAAGCGGAAGCCGGAATCTCCTGCACCAAAATATCACTGGCGGATACCTCGGAAGAAGATCCGGCCGGACCGAAAGCCGCAGATTGCCCGGAAGCCTGTTCCCGCACATCCAATGCGAGGGCCGCCACTTGAAAGGAAGAAATTTCCACTTCCTCTTGAAAGGGCACCCTTTCCTTTCTCCGCGAAGCCAAAGCCCTCTGTTGCTTTCTTAAAGCGTCCACCTGAGCTCTCAAATTAGTGATCTCCTTTTTATAAGCCAGAATCTCTTTATCCTTTTGATCCATCCCCGATCTTGCTTTGGGAGCGACAGGGGATTTGGAAATGACGGCCGAAGGACGGACGATTGAAGCAATTTCCTCCTCTGAAGCGAGTGGCGAGTCAGACGTTTTTTCATCCGCAACTTGTTCTTTTTTCTGAGGATTTTTCTCCAACATCAAATGCAGATAGTGGTTGGCCAAACGCTTCTCCTCCGCATCTCCCTCGATCCAGACGTCCGCCAGATAATCCAGAGCCTTCGTATACTCCCCGCGTTTCATGAGGGAAATCCCTCGCTGGAGTTTCCTATTTGTCCAGAACCCAGCCTCTACCGGAGAAGAGCAAATGAAGACTAAGGAAAGCAAAAGAAAGCAACAGCACAACTTGTTAAGGGGATGGTCAGAGATTTGTCCGTAAGCCCCCGTAGCGGGGAAGGGGCCCCTTAGGGGGAGAACCACGGGAGGGTTCTCGGTGGGGTTCGGGGGCCAAGGATAAACTCTGAACAGCCCCTTGTTATCTTGTTTGAAGTTCGAGGGTATCCAAAGGAGTCCCATAATCCACTCGCACAATCTGGGGAGGTGTTGTCTCCGTTTTACCTTCCACATCCGTCACCGTCAGCGTGTAGATGTAGTTGCCCGCCGCGACCATTGTCCCTTTTTCAGTCGTACCATCCCAAACCAACTCCGGCGGAGGCTGACCGCTGCCTCGAATGGAGCGGACCAAATCCTGATTCTGACTCCTGATCTCCAAAACCCAGGCATGGATGCGCTGGGTGTGATTGACCTGAATTCCCAAAGCCGTTCTTTTCTGCAAACCGACGGGAGAAAAAGTTTCAGGCCTCGCCTGGACCGACACGGCATACCCTCCGAAAGCATAGGTGATCCCGATCCTATGAGTCAACCCAATGGAATTGGCGCTGGAGGCGTAATCAAAGCCATGCCGGCCCCATAAGTAACCCAGTCCAAATGTAAATTCTTTCCGATTGAAATCAAACCCTCCTCTTATCTTGGCCGCCTGCCACAAAGTCCCTTCCAATCCCACTCTCCACCTCATTTTCTGGGAAACATCCAGAGCCTTTTCTATATCCGAGGTGATGGCCAGATTTTCATTCAACACCTTGGCCGCCAGACCCCCAGTTATCAAACGGGGAAATCGATCGGTAGCCGTATCGAACTTCAGCGCGGGTGCCACTAAATTCTGAACTCGCAACCCTAAACGGATCCCATACTTGAAATGGATCAAAGCCCCCACGTCCGCTCCCCATCCCCTTGCTGATGCGCCCGACAATCTTTGTTCTGATAATTTCAGCGTAGTTCCCAAGGATACCCGCCTTATAGGTCTAAATCCATATCCCAACATCCAGGTCTGCTGCAGATCCCTGAAACGGCCCACTTCCTGATTCAACTCATTGGTTTCCGGAAGAGACCCGGAATCCAAACGGACATAACTTAATCCCAGCCCCCCCCAACGATAGAGCGGCTGGGCATAGCCCACATAATCCAATTTGGCCTGCTCTACCGTTTCAGTATGCAACAAACTAATCATGTTGGGCCGCAATAAACTTAAGCCTGCAGGATTCCAGGCAACCGCATCCGTCCCTTCCGCCAATCCCACAAAAGCACGCCCCATCCCATTGACCTGCGGGCCTCCGGCATAGTTGAGGTAAGCCCCCGGAAGACCAGCATCCTGTCCATATGCAAAGTTGATAAGATGATAAGTTAATAAGATAATAATAAGGAAAACCCTTCTTATAAACTTATCAACCTGCCTGACATCTTGCTTGGCATCTATCAACTTATCAACTAATCCAATCACTTTCTCACTCCAAATCGGGTTTTGGTCTTGGATGTCTGGCCATTGGCTGTAATTTCAATATGCAATGCGTACACTCCCGTTGCCACGGTGTGCCCTATTCCATTGACTCCATCCCACAATACCTTGTTGAATCCTTTCATTCCCCCGGATACGCCCGGAGAGTAAGTTCTGCGCCATACCTCCTGTCCAAACAGATCCGTGATCAACAGGGTGACTTCGCTGTCTTGATCCAAACGGTATTCAATATTCAGAGGACGCTCCGTAATCTTCACCGGGCTGGGATAGGCCGCCACAACCGCATCTCCTATCAGAGTAACCGTGATAGATAAATCCACCGCTGCAATGCTTGGATAAGTAGGAGCAGCCACCCTGAGCACAATATTTTCAGAAATATCTCCGCTGAGAAAATTCAGAGTGTTAAAGCCCAGAGCATTCGTGGTCAAAGACAAAAATCTATTCCCAAGAGTATTCAAGCCTCCCTGAGATCCCTGTATCATATCCACTGTCAACGTTTTATTCGATATTCCATTATTAAACAGATCCACCAGGGAAACTGTAACCTTGGAAACAGACCGGGCCCCCATCACCGAAGGAGAAGCGCTTGCCACAATTTTTGATGGAGCTCCAGGAAATACTTGAATGGGCCCAGCGATAGCCGTAGCGCCCGCCAAGGCATCTGGCTTTTCCGCAACCAGTTCTATGTAAATTACCTCCGCAACATTGTAGGTCTGATTAGGAATATTGTGAGTGACATCGCTGGGATCGGGCAAGTTATCATCAATAGGGAAATCGAAAGCTCCGACACCTAAAATCCCAGAAGCGGAGGAAAATTCTCCAGGATTAGTTTGGAGCAAAGGAACCAATGTCCCTTTGTACTGGACATCCCCCGAACCATCGTTAATCGTGACGTTCTTAACAATGATATCCATAGAGAACGAGGTCGCCGCCACAATCGTATTGGGAGCAGAAAGCTGGTAGAACCCCTCGTTTTGTTGTACCGGAGGGACCCCCCCCGTGCAACTACTAATGAAAACAGAAACAGTATGATCTGCGATGGCGCTGGGGCTCGTCACATCATGAGCCGTGAAAGTAACCGTGCTATTACAAACACCGGAACTGAAAACAGTGGCATATCCAACGAGCATTCCAGCCGTCATGGCTGCTGGCGTGGAAACGCTGACCCCTCCAGGTTTGGAGGTGATGAGAGTAACCACATCACTCTCGGCCGAACTTCCCTGATCATCGTAGACTTGGTTGCAAAAGGCATCCACTAAACGAGTGGTAAGCGTAAATTTCACACCCAAGTTCTCCGGCCTAATAGTGCCTGTGGAACAGAAGAGAGAACTCGCCCTTTCAATACCTTGGTCGGGAGGCATCAAAATGAGCTTTTGAGCACTGTCATGCCATCCAAGATATCTTTCGCTGGCTCCCTTTATAGAAGGATCACTCACCAAAAAAGCTTTCAAAACGTAATCTCCTATCTGCTCAGGATTACTTGGGCTC
>JACQJN010000237.1 GCA_016205085.1 Elusimicrobiota bacterium
AATATGAAAGGTACAGTCCCATCCTTGAAGCTTCTAAGGAAAATGGGACAGGACCCCATTTCATAAACTGGGTGAAGTCGTTGGATGTGTCCCGGCATAAAAAAAGAACCCCGCAATTTTAGCAAATGCGAGGCTCTTTGGAACTTTTTCGGTACTTAACTCAAGTTTAGGCGTTGACCATCTTGGCTCGGGAAACGTCCCCTTTCTTGTCGAGGTAATAAAGAAACCCCGGCTGCTTTTTGATTCCGAGCTTTAGAACCTTCTCCGGTTTCCCGCCTTTCTTGCCACCGCGGGCCATCTTGGCTCGGGAGACATCTCCCTGCTTATCTATGTAATAGAGATATCCCTCGGTTCGTGTGACTCCAGCTTTTGCCACTTTCTCGGCCATTCTAGCCTCCTTATACCTTATAGATACAACTGCGGAGAAATATTACTAAAATCCCTTCGGAGAATCAAGTGTTTTTCGACGGTCGTCGGAAAGGGTGTTCTAGGTCCTATGTCCGAGGTCCTAGGTCTTCGAAAGACTTAGGACTTAGGACTCTTGAATAGGGACATCTGTCCTTCTTCGGATTTAGTGATGAGACGTTCCTTGAGCCAATTGTCGACTAGGGATTTGGAAAAGCGGTACTGACGTCCGATGCGGGAGGCGGGTATTTTCTTTTGCCGGATCAAGTTGTAGATTTTGGAACGCCCTAGGCCTAAATATTGGGCCAGCATTTTAATATCCATTACTTCGGGGATGGGACCTACGATAGGCTTGCGCTGAAGCCTGCGCTTTTTTTTCATCCCACCACCTGCCTGCCAGCCTCCGGCTGGCTGAGAAAATACGTAAAACAGAGATTCACCTTCGGTGAATAGGTAGGTGGTGGGATCATGGGTCAGTTATTAGTTTACATGAAGTGCCAAGTTTTGTCAAGTTTTAGCGTTGTTTACCAATAGAGGTTTTCCCACCACTTTTTCACTTTTTGCCTGGAGAGATTTTCGGGGCGCGCGGACACTTCGGCGACGCCTTCGTACATGCGAACGGTGGTCAGGCCATTTTTTTCCAGCAGAATATCCAATTCTGCGCCTTGCGCCGAGATCGCCCCTGTTTCGGTGATGATTTCCCGATGGCCTTCGGGTCGGGGGGGGATTTCCCAGTGGAGAATGCCTTTTAGGAGTTCAAATTTGGAAGCTTTTCTGCTTGGAGAGATCAACTCGTTTAACCGGAGAGCTGTGTTGGATCCCAAAGTGGCACTGGCGCCGTCGGTGAATCTGAGTTCTGCCGTTCCATTGGCACCCGTTTGCAATTCATCCCCGTCTTGAAAAATATAACCTTTGTCGGGCCTTCCCTCCACTCCTGCGCGCAGGACTTTCACCTGGCCTTTGGAATGGGCCAAAAGTGCCGCTGCGGAAGGTCCCCCTTTTTCAATGGCATCCAGCCAGGCTTGGATTCGGCGTTCTCGAGCTTCCGCTTGCCGAATGGCTGCATCATCTTTATTGACTGCCTGTTGGGCGGCCATTTGTGCGGCCACGTTTTTCGAACCTCTGGTTCGTCTCAATAAATCCAGGTCGGTCTCCTTCTTTTTTTGAGCCGTCATTTTTTGAACGCGGGCTTCTTCCAAAGCGGCTGCCGCCATTGCTCTAGCATCTTGAGCATGGACCCGCGGGGAGAGAAGATACAAAGCGAATAAAAGAATACTGATTTTCATGGAGAACCTCCGATGAGTGTGGGGCTTCCTTTTATAGAGCGTCATCCTTCTGAATCAGCGTATGAAATGAGTTCTAACCTTGTCAAGATTGCCGGAATTTGATATACTAACTTGAATTCCTCAGTTAGGGAATCCTTCCGAATGGCCTACGAAGCGATTATTCTTCTCAATCCCCAGCTCTCGGACGATGAGGTGGGTAGTTTTTTGGATAAAACCAAAAAAATCATCGTGAAAGAGGGGGGAGAGGTGTTGACTGAGGATCGGTGGGGCAGACGCAAGCTGACCTATCCGATCCGGCAGGCCCGTGAGGGATCTTATGCCTATATTAAATTTCAAGGTTCTCCCTCTGTCTTAAATCGCCTCAGCTACCATTTTAAGGTGACTGATTCTATCCTGAGGACGATGGTGGTCAAAGCAAGAGAGAAGAAGTCGGCGATGGGCCGCAAGGAAACGGCAGGAGCAAAAAAATGAGCATGGGTCTTAAACTTCCCGAACAAAACCAGGTGATGTTGATCGGTCGCCTCACTCATGATCCGGAGCTTCGGTTTACCACCAAACAAATCCCTGTTTGCAGTTTTCGATTGGCTTTGAACCGTCGTTTCAAGGATGCTACCAGCGGAGAATGGAGAGAGGAGGCTACGTTTGTCCCCATTGTCGTTTGGCGCAACGCGGCGGAGCGATGCAAGGAAAGGCTTAAAAAAGGAAGTCCCGTTCAGGTGGAGGGCCGGCTGCGCAGCCGGGAGTATGAAGATAAAACGGGCCAGAAAAGGACCGTTCTTGAAGTGGAGGCACGGCGCGTTCAGTTTCTGGCTCCCACGGCCGTAACCACGGGAGCCGAGCCAGGCCTTGCGGCGGATGCGGCAGCCGATATGCCAGTGCCCATCGGTTCTTCTTCCAACGGACAGTCCGTGGACGCGGATATTGAGGAGGTGCCGTTTTGACCATGACCAGTGACAATCCTCCAGTTCCCGTGACTCCTTCTACCGAAGCTTCAATGGCTTCCGCGACACCGGTTGTTTCCGGAGGCCCTCCTCGTCGCCGAGGGGGATTTGTTCCAAGGCGCAAGGTATGCCGTTTTTGCGCAGAGCAAGTTTCGCATGTGGATTATAAGCAAGTTCAAGTCATCCGCTCTTTCGTTACGGAGGGGGGCAAGATCCTTTCCAGCCGGATCACGGGGACCTGTTCCAAACACCAGAGACAACTGGCTCGCGCCATTAAGAGAAATCGCATCCTCGCCGTTTTGCCTTATACCGCTTTTTAAATTTCCATGAAAATTATTTTGAAATCCGATGTGGAGACATTGGGCATTCAAGGTGAAATCAATGAAGTGCGTTCCGGCTATGCCAGGATTTTTTTGATTCCCCGGGGGCTGGCAATGCTGGCCACGTCCAGCGTGCTTAAGATTTGGGAAAAGGGCGAAGCCAAACGCAAACAACAGCGTGAAAATGAAATCCAGGCTCTAAAATCTTTAGCCGAAAAATTAAAATCTGTTTCGCTGTCTTTCAGCCGGCCCGTGGGAGACCAGGGCAAGCTTTTTGGATCGGTTGGAAAATCCGATATCGCCCAAAGTCTGAAAGCCTCCGGGCATGAGATCTCGAAGGAAAATGTGGTCTTGGATTCCACCATAAAGACGATCGGAGATTTTGAGGTGGAGATCAAGCTGGGATGCGGGATTTCCTCCAAGATCAAAGTCACCATTTCAGCCCGACGTTAATAAAATTTAGTGTCACCTGCACTCGCTGACCGTGTTCCTCCCCATTCCCTAGAAGCGGAGATGGCTGTCCTGGGTTCGATGCTCATTGAGCGGGAAGCCATAGACCGAGCCCTGGAAATCCTGGATTCCAAGCATTTCTACCATGACGCCCACCGCAAGATTTTTGAAGCCATGCTTCATCTCTATCAGCAGAATCGGGCGGTGGATGTGGTGACGCTGACGGAGGAACTTAAAACCTCCAAGCTTTTAGGAGAGGTGGGAGGCCCCACCTACCTGACGGATCTGATTCATCAGGTATCCACTGCGGCTCACATCCAGCACTATGCTCACATTGTACACCAAAAGGGAATTTTGAGGGAGTTGATCCATGCCGCCACTCAGATTGTGGAACGTTCGTATACCGAACAGTCTGAGGCAGGGGTCCTTTTAGATCAAGCCGAATCCGCGATTCTGTCTATTTCCCAAAAGCAGGCTCTCCAGGGATTTGAACCTGCCTCGAAGATCGCTCACGACGTAATCGAGAATATCGAGGCCCTGCACCAAAAAAAGACGCTGGTCACGGGAGTGCCTACGAGTTTTGCGGAGTTCGATCGATTGACGGGCGGGCTTCAAAAATCGGATCTTATTATTTTAGCGGCGAGACCCAGCCAGGGGAAAACCGCTTTGGCCCTGAATATCGCAGCTCATGTATCCATCGAAAAGAATATCCCCACGGCGATTTTTTCCTTGGAAATGAATAAGCAGTCTATTGTCACTCGTCTGATCTGCAGCGAGGTGGGAGCCAACTTGTCGGAAGTCCGGCGGGGATACTTTCGCAGGGAGCTTTGGACCCAACTCACCTCGGCAGGAGCTCGGTTGGAGTCAGCCCCTTTGTATATTGATGACACTCCGGGTTTGTCCATTTTGGATGCCAGGACCCGTGCCCGGCGGTTGGCCAGCGAGTTGAAAGCTCAGGGAAAGGAGCTGGGACTCGTTATTTTAGACTACCTCCAGATGATGCGGGGAGCAAACTGGAGGGCGGAGAGCCGGGAGCGGGAGGTGGCGGAGATTTCCCGTATGCTCAAAAACCTGGCGAGGGATCTGAATGTCCCTGTTCTGGCTCTATCTCAGCTCTCTCGACGTGTGGAAGAGAAAGGAAGGGAAGGTCGGCCTCAATTGTCCGATTTGAGAGAAAGCGGCGCGTTGGAACAAGACGCGGACGTAGTGGCCTTCATTTACCGCCGGGAGATTTATGACCCTACCAACCCTGAATTTCAGCGCAAGGCCGAGATCATTATCGCCAAACAAAGAAACGGTCCTACAGATACCGTTTTACTCAACTTTTTCCGGGAGTCCACCCGTTTTGAAAATCCTGCCCCTTTAAGTGAGGAAGCCCCAACAGCAGGGGTTAGTGGTTAGTCGTTGGTCAAATTTTTTCGTCCCACCTGGATCGAGGTAAACCTTTCCTCTATAACTGAGAATCTGCG
>JACQJN010000238.1 GCA_016205085.1 Elusimicrobiota bacterium
AGAGAAGGTTACTTTTTAGTTTTGCCATTTTCTTCTTTGATTCTATATCGGTTGCGCAGTTGGTTTAAATTAAATTCGATCAACTGTTTTGTCTGGGGATCCTTTTCCTCTTTCAGGGATTCCTTCAGGGCTTGGGGTGCCTTCTCTTTGTCCCCGACAAGCCCCAACACCCCGGCTGCTTTCTGCCGTATGCCGGGGGATGAGTCCTTTAAAAATCCCAGTGCTGCCTCCAATCCTGCGTCATTTTGCAGTCCTGCCAAGGAGAGAGCGGCCTCCAAGCTGACGGAGGGTTCTTTATCCTTCAGCAATTTTTTGAGGGGCGACTCGGATTTTGGATTTGAAAATCGTCCCAGGGAACGGGCTACCTCCTGCCTGACTAAAATGTCCGGATCTGCAAGATAGTTTTCCAGGGAAGGGATGGCCTCTTCCATGCCCAATTCTCCCAAGGCTGTTATGGCGGAACGGCGCATGTTCAGATTTTTGTCCTGCAGCAGCTTCAGCAGGGGTTTGAGAGCTTCAGGCGTCTTGATCAGGCCCAGGGTTCTGGCGGCGGCCAGGCGGACCCCTTCCGAGGAATCCTGAAGGGCTTCGATCAGGGAGGGGACGGTGAGCGGGTCTCGGAGATAGGCCAAGGAGATGGCGCAGACCTGTCTTACTTGCGGAGATGGGTCCTTCAGAAGAAGCTGAGCGAAGGAGCCGGAAGCCTCCCTGGCGCGCAGGAGTCCCAACACATCCACGGCGGCGGCTCGGATCATGGCGTTCTCATCCCGGAGGCTATCCAGAAGTGCGGGGATGGACCTGGGATCCCGGAATTGCAGGAGCTTCTCAATCGCCTGCCTCCGTATTCCCAGGTCAGGGTTCTTGAGATCGGAAATCGCCTTTGGGACAGGATCTTCTTGGATGGGCGGCGGTTGTATTTTGACTTCCGCTCCAATGGTCCAACCGAGCGGTTTTGTCAGCACCATCAATACGCTAAGCAGAGCGACTTTTCTCATTTCACTTCAAGACCTCTTTTATTTTCGTGTGCAAATCTTGTAGGCCGAATGGTTTTTGAATGACGTCCGTGGCGCCGCTGAGCATCGCCACTCCTTTTTCCCGGGAGGTATCCCGGCTGGTCATCAAGAGAATTTTAGGAGCGGAGGAGCCCAATTTAGTGGATACCTCGTAGGCCACGTGGTAACCATCCATGTAGGGCATCATGATGTCTAAAAGAACAAGGTCCACCGCTTTTTGATTTAAGATTTGCAACACCTCCTTGCCGTTGGAAGCGGTCAAGACCTCGTAGCCCTCCTTGATCAGATCCATTTGCAGGAGCTCGATCAGTTCGGGGTCGTCGTCCGCGACTAGGATGTGCTTGCGATCCGCCATGTTTTTTCCCCTAATGTTTTTTCTATTTCCTCCAAAAGTTCATGGGAAGGTCTGACGCGCTCTTGTGTTTCTATGACGGCCATCCCATGGTCGAGGGTTGGGATTTCCAGATACACGGGACACGGACCGGGATGTTTCCCCAGCAGAATCTTTAGGTTTTTAAGGCAGGGTTCTTGCAGGGGGGAAGGCGGCAGGGAGAGAGTCAAGCTCTTGGACCATTGGACCAAGGCCTCTTCCATGGGCAATATGTCCTCTGCAATGAGCTCTTTTTCCCGCGTCTCGTCATCCCCTCGGTCATTGAGTCGTCCTGATACCGCTACAATCTGATTCATCTGAAGCTTTTTGCCTAATCCCTCTGCGTATTTTTTGGGAAACACAAGCAACGTCACCGTTCCTGTCAGGTCCTCCAAGGAGGCCCGAGCCCAAGGCTCCCCCTTCGCGCGCGTCACCAGCCTTTTGACTCCCGTGATCATTCCCGCTATCCGGATGGTTCCCGCCAGATGCTGAGAAAGTGTGGCGCACGTATGGCTCACCACGCAGGCCATCGCTCCGCGATAGCGTTGGAGGGGATGGCCTGAGAGATAAAACCCTAGCACTTCCCTTTCGAATTTTAGCAATTCATGGTCCGAAAGGCTACTAGGCTGGGAGGTGTTGGCCCCTGAAGGAGGAGAGTCCGCGGAGGAGGGTTCAAAGAGAAGGCCCTGCCCCGCGCGCTTCTCTTCCTTAATCCGGGTTTGCTTGAGCAGGAGGGTTTCGATTTCCTCCAGCATCCTGGCGCGGCATTGGTGGGTGGCGGAATCATTTGAGAGGGAATCCAGAGCGCCCGCCTTGATCAAAGATTCCAGCACTTTTTTATTGACCTGCCTTAAGTCCACCCGCGCGAGCAGATTTTCAAGGTGAGCGAAAAGGCCTTCCTCCTTGCGGGTTTTTAGGATGGATTCCACGGCTCCGCTACCCACATTTTTGATGGCCAGAAGACCGAAACGGATGGCCGCCGGCGCAATTCCTGGTCCGGCGGCGCCCTCAGGAGACCGCTCTATGGAAAAAAGGTCCTGGGATTTCTGCACGTCCGGGGGGAGTACGGGGATGCCCAGGGATTTTGCCTCCTCCAGATAGGTGACCAGTTTATTTTCCTTGTCCTCCACGTCAATGGCGGATCGCCCGATCTCGCTGGTCAGAAGAGCCGCCAGGACTTCCGTGGGGTAGTTGGCTTTGAGATAAGCCGTTTGGTAGGCGACGGTGGCATAGGCCACGGTATGAGATTTATTAAATCCATAGGATCCAAATGTGGTCATATGATCGAATATTTTGTTGGCCAGCTTGGGGGAAATCTTGTTGGCTTTGCAGCCGTCCACGAATGCGCTGCGGTTC
>JACQJN010000239.1 GCA_016205085.1 Elusimicrobiota bacterium
CCATCAAAATCAGTTTTTAGAAGATCTCAAACGGCTGGTCAGAATTCCCAGCGTCAGTTTTCCCGGTTTCCCGGCGGAAAAGGTGAAGGAGTCCGCATCCGCTGTGGCGCAGCTCCTGAAGGCCGGCGGATTAGAGCATGTTCGGACGCTCACGATTCCTGGTACTCATCCGTATGTGTACGGGGATTGGCTCCATGCCGGGGGAAAACCCACGCTTCTGCTCTACGCTCATCACGACGTCCAACCTCCCGGAAGGCTCGAACTCTGGAAGAGTCCGCCTTTCAATCCCAGCATCAGGAATGGCAGGTTGTACGGACGCGGTTCGGCGGACGATAAGGCGGGGGTGGTGGTGCACTCCAGCGCGATAACCTCTTATCTCAAATCTGTTGGGAGGCTTCCCTTAAATGTGAAAGTGATCATAGAAGGCGAGGAGGAGATAGGGTCCACCTGCTTGGAAAAGTTTCTGTCCCGGTATTCTCGAATGATGCGGGCGGATGTGATGGTGCTGACGGATACCAATAACTTCGACACCGGAATTCCAAGCATCACCACGGCTCTTCGCGGATTGGTGGCTTTGGATGTGGAGGTGAAATCGGCGGATCATCCACTACATTCCGGCATGTGGGGAGGACCTTTGGTGGATCCAGTCCAAGCCCTTTCAAAAATGATCGCCTCTCTATCGGATTCCCAAGGAAGGATCGCCGTCTCCGGCATCTACGATCAGGTGAAGCCGCTTTCTCCCATCATTCGAAATAGCCTGAACGCCTTGAAGTATTCCGATGGGAATTTTAGAAAGCAGTCCCAAATTGAAAAAGGAGTTCGAGTGATGGGTGGGTCCGGGACCCCTCTGGAGAAGATGTGGTGGCGTCCCTCTCTGGCGGTGAATGCGATCCAGGCCAGTTCGCGCAAGGATGTGGCTAATATCATTAATGATAGCGCTTGGTGTAAGATTGGGATTCGAATCGTACCCAATATGAATCCTGAGAGAACGCTCCATCTTTTGCAAAACCACTTGAGGCGTCATGCTCCATGGGGGGTGCGGGTGCGATTCACCCATCAGTCCACAAATCCTTGGTGGGTGACTCAGCCGGAAAGTGTCGCTTTCCAGATTGCCAAGAAGGCTTTGACAAAAGGATATGGAAGAGAGGCGGTTTTTATAGGATGCGGCGGGTCCATTCCTTTTGTGGGGCCGTTTTCTAAGGCTTTGGGTGGAGCTCCGGCCCTACTGATCGGGGTGGAGGATCCTTACAGCAATGCCCACTCGGAGAATGAAAGCCTGCACTTGGGAGATTTCAGGAAGGCTATTCTGAGCGCGATGGTTCTGTATCAGGAGTTGTCTTCTTCTTCTGACCTGAGACGATCTTGACCGTGATTTCCTCTATGGGTTTGGTAAAGGGAAGTTTGTGCCAAAGTCGGCGGAACTTGTTTGGCCTCTCGATTTTGATGCCGTGAGCCGCGGCGGCGGATTCCAAGGCTTTCCAGTCAGGATAATTTCCTTTCTCGTCTCGATCACGTAAAACTACTTGAGCGATGGCCTTGGGGATGTCGGTAGCGTTGGAAACAATGACCGGCACCACCAGGGCGATGGCTTTGGCTATGCCCGTTTCAGCTCCCAGAGCGGCGATAAGGTTTTGCCTCAGTTTCCAAGCAAATCCCATCCAGGCCTGTCCTTGGGCGTGCACCTCGTCTCCTTCTTTATATTTGTAGTCATTCTCGCCGTGCCGGATCACCCTGTCGCTCTTTTTGAAAAACCCCAAACCCAATTCCGGGATTCCCAATATGTACATGGAGAAGATGTCTCCCCAGCCTTCGCTCAAGCCCCCATTTTTTATCCCGCCGAACATATCGTCCACAAAATGGCCGTATTCATGGGCGTCCACATCCGGACGGGCGGTGTTGCGGCACTCTTCGCTGGAGCTAAAAAAGTTGATGCTGGGGTTCCAGGGGGTGTAGTAGGCGTTGCAGCTGGAGTTGAGGTTGACGTTGGTGGGGATGGCCCGATTCAAAGGTTCCGGAGGAACTCCATTTTTGACCAGGAAATTGCGGGTGGTGTTGGTCCAGTAGAAAGCGGTTGTCTGGGATGTGCTTTTCTCGTCATCCGCTTCCGGATTAAAGACGATATTTTTTGATTCTCCGGGTGAGATGGTTTCTTTAATTTGAAGATTGGGGCTGCTTTTGCTGTTGACTGCGGAATATTTGCCGTTTAATTTCGCCTCTATCGGCAGGGGAACTTGGGAGGTCTTGGAGAATTGACCTTCCAGGTCGGTGGAAAGAGTATCGTCCCCTACTTTTACGGCCAGGTCCGAGAGCACCAATTGTTCAATGGTGTCCTTTTTATCTTTATAGACAAGTCCATTTCCTGTGACTTTGCCTGAAACGGCGGCCTCCGGTTCCGCAGAGGTGGAGTCTCCAAAATAAAGCCGGTCGTCCCAGCCGAATGTTTCTCCCGTATCCAAATCCACTGCGGTTCGGTACACGCTCTCCTTAAAGCTCATTTCTTCCACCACCCGCCACTTGTCTCCTATATAACGGATAGACCGAGTGGTTGCGCTTTGAACCAGTTCTCGCGGAGCTTGAGGCATGCTGCCCATGCTTTGTAGGTGTACGGAGGCTTTGCGTATGACCTCGGTGGCGTCCAGCCGGATTTGAGAACTAAGGCTCATGCTGGGAAAAAGTTGGACGTCTATGGAGGTTACCTTGGCTTGGTTCTTTTCCACCTGAATGGTGGCGTTGACATGAGTGCCTCGGACCGGGAGAGGTTCATCGGAATTTTGAATTTTTTGATTCTGAAGAAGATGGATATAAAATGTGTCCGGCACTCCCTGTTTTCCCGGGATGAAATGGGTGTAGATGGCGGTAAGATTTTCAGGGCGCAGCCCTCCCAGGAAGGAGGGATTCTGAATTATCCAATTGATAAACGCCTGTTGTATCGAGGGCGGCTGGAGGGATTCGGTCGGCAAGGGAAACCGGGCATAACGGGTCAGGTTAAATTGAGAGACGCCCGTGTTGGTAGGAAGTATGGGAGGGGGAAATGCGGAGGATTGGGTGGGGCGAAATGCGTGAAGGTCGGGGGCAAGAAAGAAGGATAGAGCTAGAACTGTTCCAAAAGTTTCCCAGGGATATTTATTTCCATGTTTCATGGGTAATTTCTCCAGTAATTAAATTCCACAGCATAGCGAAATCATATGAACTTGGAGAGTTTGGGTGATGAGCCAAAAGCCCTATATGGGTCGTGGAAAAGGACCTATGGTTTTTTTCCCCTTTTGGGCTACGTGGTTATTTTGGAGGGAGGCTGCTGAATTAGGGTGTGGAAAGCTTCTCCGGCTCCCAGGAAGTTCAGAGAAATTTGGTCCCGGATGTCATCTAATTGCTCAGGTTGGACGAATCTTTGCAGGTCGGCAATGCCCTTTAGAGCCATCATCATTGTCTCTGTAGGGTCTAAATTCATTTCGGTAGCCATTTCCCCTATTTTGCGCAGAATGGCTGTGGCTCCTTTAGCCAGATTCTGCTCTCCCAAGAGGAGGGCCACCATGGCTCCTTGGCAGGCATCGGTGATCACTTTTCCGGTGCCGGGCTCTATGGAAGGAGTATTTTTGAGAGCTACCTTGAGAGCTTTCTTAACTATTTCGGCCGCGGAGGCGCATGGGTCCTGTGCCGTTTTTATTTCTGCGGTCACCAGCTCTTTAGTCAGTTGGGCGATCTTAAAGTTATCCATGGTCGTTTTCCCCACACTCATAGTGTAGCTTCCAAGCTGGGAAAGTCAATATATAAGGGGATGTGACTTTGGTGTGTGACCTGGGTTACAGAGGTGAAAAATGGCGTCCCCTTCCTTTGGAAAATATAGGAAAGGGACAGTACCTTCCTTAAAGATTCTATGGAAAGAAGGTACGGAAGGGGAGGGATTCGCCCCGTATTCCTAATAACCAATTTAAGGTCGGGACAGAATCCCCTTCCGAATAGTTCCGTACTTTTTGCCTATGTCCCTGGTGTTGCAAAAAGTGCGGAAGGGGAGGGATTCGAACCCTCGAGGGTGTGACCCCTACACGATTTCCAGTCGTGCCGTTTCAACCGCTCACGCACCCTTCCGATTCATCTAGTTGAGGTCCTTTCGGATGGCCTTGAGTTTGGCCGGAAGAGGTTCCGGCCATTCCGGAATTCTAGTCCCCATCAACACCGCGGCGCGAGAAGCCTCCTCCAGGAGGTGAATCTTGAGAATCTTTTCCACCATTTTCCGGGCCAGCCCTTCGGCCAATCCTTGTCCGACGTCTCCGGAGAACTTCCGGTTTACGGCCCGTCCTTGCGCTTCCCAAAGCTTCTCTCCCAGGGTGGAGGTCAGGAAGGCGGTCCCCGTGACCTTGCGGCTACGGTAAATGCCGATGTTCAGATCGTTGAAATCCTCCACTTTGCCCAGAAGGAGTCCGTCCGTTCCCAGTGCGGAGGAGATTTTTTCAGATGGAAACGCTTTCTCCTGGCCTCCCTCTTGGATGCCCATTCGACGGAGGGCTTCCTCCTGAGCGGGAGAGACCATGGGCAGATACCCCAAGGATACCAGTACCGTGGCCATCACCCTACGGAACGTATCCGGTGCGGCCAAATCGGTGCTTTCGTTGTTGGGAGGAAGACCCCCCACCAAGTCCGGGGCCTGGTAGTTTTCTTTAAGATGCAGCGCGGTTCCCTTGAGGGTCGCGCAGCCCAGGGCCAGCAGCGACGCCAACAGGCCCGGCCCTATTCCAACTCGATAAAAAAGTGTCACTGGATTTCCCTCAACTTCGAGATGATTTTGGAGATGGCGGAGGACCCCCATATTCCTTTAGTGTAGGCGCTGGAGCCCCACAGGACCTTGCCGGACTTTACCTCCAGCAGTCGGACCGAGACCGCCTCCCTAAAAAATTTCTTGAAGAATTTTGTGTCCGCGACGGTGGCAGCTCCCAAGAGGACGGCATCCGCCCTCAGGTTCTTTCCGGTTTTCAACGCTTCTTCCAGGGTGAATCCGGTCCTCTGGCCTCTGCCTGCCTCTTTGTCGTAGCCTGTGTAGCTTCCGAGAGCCCTCAGTTCCTTCTCTACGACCTCCCCGGAAACAATCTCCCATCGGTCGCTGAAACTTTTCTGAAGGGCATGGGCGAAGTCTCGCGTGAACTTGGCGGAGGGGCCCAGGAGGCTTTCGGACTGCAGCTCCACGCTCAGACGGTTGGCATCGAAAAAAGGCAGCAAGACAATTTTCTTGACAGTACGGAAGTTGGTTTCATCTCTAAGGACATATCGAGCCGCAGGAGCACATCCGCTGCCCACCAACATTCCTAAGATCAGGACAGAACTTTGCAAACGGTGAAGTTTCTTATTCTTCATAGTCTTAAAAAATGGTCGGGGAAGGATTCGAACCTTCGAAGGGCGAAGCCCGCCGGTTTTACAGACCGGTGCATTTGACCGCTCTGCCACCCGACCCTCTGTTGAATTTCCGACGATAGTGGTTGTGATCTTAGCAAATTGGGTGTCATCCGCAAACTCACAGGTGTCCACCGGGGTGTCCAATTGAAAAGTAGAAATAAGGTCATTAAGGGCTAAAATGGCCCTTTTTCTGTGGTGCGGAGATAGGTGAGCGTATCGCTGTGTCATTCTAAATCCTGACTTGTGGCCTAAGAATGCCCCGATGGTAAACAAATCCACCCCTTGCATTGCTAGGTGCGAGGCAACATATCCAAGTGCGAATCTGGGGAAAGAAGAGTTGATTTTGTGGAACTACGGAGATTTACGAAGATTTACCGAAAGATCTTTTC
>JACQJN010000034.1 GCA_016205085.1 Elusimicrobiota bacterium
CTACGGAGATGAATATATCCCCGAAAGGCATCCGATGAGTTGCGAGTTGCGAGTTGCGAGTTGCGAGTATTTTTCTATAGTTAAAGGCGATGACATCGGTGAAACGGTTGTGGTTTAAGAATTTGCTGTTTATTTTTCGAATTTCGGGGTTGGAGGTGAAGATAATGTTGAGGGCGGCATCTCTTTTGAAGCCTTCGGAGATCAATGTTTTCTGACAGACTTTCCGGATGAGGAGGGAGCGTTTTCGGATGGAGGGAGGAAGTTTTTTCTTTTTAAATAAAAAAATTTTCAATGTTATTCTTCTTTCCTCTCCCAAGATTCATAGGCCAGCAGGATTTTTTTAACCAGAGGGTGTCGGACCACGTCCTCTTCCGTGAATTGGATAAAGGGAACCCCGGGGATATTTTTGAGTATTTCTTTGGCTAGAATGAGGCCGGATTGCTTTTTGTTCTGTAGATCAATCTGGGTGATATCTCCCGTCACCACCATCTTAGATCCCGGGCCCATGCGGGTAAGGAACATTTTCATCTGCTCAGGAGTGGTATTTTGGGCTTCATCCAATATGATGAAAGCGGTGTCCAGGGATCTGCCTCGCATGTAAGCCAGAGGGATGATTTCCACTATCTCATCATCTCGCCACATGCGGAATTTATCCGGTCCCAGCATGCCATAGAAAGCGTCATAGAGGGGTTTGAGGTAGGGATGCACCTTCTCGTACAGGTCTCCCGGCAAAAATCCCAGCTTTTCCCCTGTTTCCACCACGGGACGGGTGAGCACAATGCGGTTGACTTGATGGGATTTAAGGGCTTTTAAGGCACAGGTCACCGCCAAAAAGGTTTTACCCGTTCCGGCAGGGCCTATGCCGAAAACCAGATCGTAATTTTCTATGGCTTCGATATAAGCCTTTTGGTGTTCGCCCTTGGGCTTGATGATTTTTCCATAGGCAGTCATGTAGACCGCTTCTTTGGGTATGGAGGCGGCTTCCAAAAAATGAGAACTTTTCGAGGGATCTTCGGACATGGCGGTTTCACCTTTCTGAAGCCTCTCCCGCATAGCTTTGAGCTGTCTCAGTGTTTTTTCTACGCGTGGGGCCGCCCCACGCACGGATAGATATACACCGGTGCCTTCCGTCTCCTGCCGGACAAATATTTCCACGCCGAAATCTTTCTCCAGCTTGCGCAGATGGATGTCCTGCTCTCCCAGGAGTGACAAGGCTTCCTCATTGTTATGAAGATGCAATTTTTTGGTGATCATGAAGTTTCTCCCGTGCCCATTTTTCCAGGTCCGGAATCTTTGTTTTTTCCCAAACCAGGCTTTGCATTTCCCAATGGCCCTCTGGAAAATCCAGCTCTTTATAGAGAGCCGCACATTGCAGAAGCGATGGCAGTTCTTCCAGAAATGGATCGCACAACACCTTTTCGCAAAATTCAAGGAAGGCCGCGCGTCCGGTTTCCCAAAGCGGCAAGGCGCTCCAGGGGATGTCCATTTCTTTGGCTTTTTTTAGCAGGAGCAGCAGATGCAGGGGATGGGTTTGGTTTTTATTGCGCAGGGCCTGAATCCAAGTTTTCTGAAATTCCTGCCTCTCCGGAGAGGCAGGGGGAGTGAGAAAACGGATCATCTTTCTTTTTTCCTCAGAAAACAAGACATCGAAACCAAAACAGGGCGCTTCCAGGATCGTTTTTAATATTTGCAGAAATTCCATTTCCGTTTTTTGCGCATGCTCTTTCAGGAGGATTTTAGCTATTTTTCTATGTTCTTCCGGGTCGGGATTTGCTTTTAGGAAGCACTCCAAGTCTAATTTACCTCTATAAATAACAGCCACAGTGAAAGCTTCCTTCTCCAGGGTGTTGGGCCGGTGAATGTCTGTCCAAAAAAGACATAGGCGGCTGTGGGGACGGAGCGAGGTTTCTTTGATTTCACTCCTATGATGGAAAGCGTATCGCGTGTGACTCTTGGGGATTTCTTCAAGGGTGGATTCGATCGCGTAATGAGCGGCGGCCCGCTTGAGGTTCGTCCTTTGGGGGACGATGAGTTTGGAATAAACTCCGTGACCATCTTTGAAAGCTTCCAAATTGGAAGGACACTTTTTCAGAAGCTCCCCGAAGGGCGGTTCCAAAGGCCTTTCAGGTCTTAACCAAGATGCGATTTCGATGCCGCGGGCCGCATATTTCAGTACCTGTACTGACTCCAAGCCTGAGATCTCGTCAAAAAACCAACCACAGCTGGTGAACATGAGGAGTCTAGCTTTTTGCATTTCCAGCAATCGGATAGCGGTTTCGGATTCTTCAGCGGAGAGATGCTTGCGGGAGTGCTGATGGAGAAATCTTTTTGTCGACAGTGGAGAAGGATCCAAAAGACGTTCAATGTAATGGTCTCGGGCGGCCCAGGGGTCCTTGAGAAGCGGTTTTCCTAATTCTTCATGAAGCTTGTCCAGTTCCTGGGCCAGCCAGTTCAGAGCCTCCCTAAGGGGCTTTCTCCATTTCTGATTCCATCCCGTCTGTGAGCCGATGCGACAACCGCAGTCCTCTTGCCAGCGCCCCACGCCGTGGGAGCAGCTCCAGGCGGTTTGGGGATGAATATCCATCTCTTTTTGTGGAGGATATTTTTCCAAAAAAGCGCCGTAATTGATAATTTCAGCGGAAGATTCCGATCGGATTTTACGCAACACGTAAGAGAGGGCCATATTTCCAAAGCGGTGGTGGTGCCCATAGGATTCTCCGTCCGTAGCCATGTGCAGCAGTTGGGGAGCATCGGTTTTTTTAAAAGAGGCTAAAAGGCGGTGGTTGAACCGCTCTCCATCGGATAGAATTCCTTCAAAGGCGATGGCGTGGGAAAGTTCTTTGTGATAAAAAAAAAGGTTTAGAAATCTGTTGTTCAGTTTTTTGGAGCTCCAGCGGTAGGCCTGGAATGTGTCCAGTTCCTTAGATCCCATGGGTAGGCGGGCTTGATCCGGAGAAAGAATCGTGAATTGGATTCCTTCTTCGGCCAGAATCTCCAATGTTTCTTCATCCACCGCTGTTTCGGCCAACCACATGCCTTCGGGTGGTCGACGAAATCGGTATTGAAAATCCTGAATGCCCCACCGAATTTGAGTGCGCTTGTCCCGGGAAGTGGCTAAAGGCATGATGGTGTGGTTGTACACTTGGGCCATGGCATTCCCATGGCCCAAGCGATCTAAACTGACCTGATCGGCTTTTAAGATGCGTTGATAGACTTTGGGGGCGTGTCTTTCCAGCCAGGAGAGAAGCGTAGGCCCAAAATTAAATGAGATCCATTCAAAATTGTTGAGGAATTCCACAATAGGCCCCTCGGGTTTCAGAATAGGGCTGGCCGTATTGGGGCCATAACACTCATGCAGGATGCGGGTGTTCCAGTCTCGGAAAGGATGGGCCGAATCTTCCGGTTCCACCTCTTCCAGCCAGGGGTTTTCTCTGGGTGGTTGATAGAAGTGGCCGTGGATACATAAGTACCTGGTCATTATAGGCGGGAGGGTCCCCGAGGAATGACGACGATGCCGGAAGAATCGACATAAAACCGTTTGCTGTCGGTTTGGAGATCCAGGCCTATGGTTTCTTGGGCGGGAATCACGTTATAGCGGTCTATAATCACCCGTTTCAATTTTGTTCCGGGTTTGATTTCGGTGTAATCCATGATGATGGATTCTTCTATATTGCAATGATCGTGTATGATGACGCCCCTCCCCAAAATGGATCGTTCCAAGAGGCATTTTCCCAGCAGGCAGCCCTCCCCGGTGATGGTTTCTTTTAATTCCGCATCCGAGGCTTTTAAGGGAGGGCCGTCGTAGAGTCCTGACCGGATGGGCCAGGAGGGATTGGTCAGATCCAACTTGGGGCGGGGACCCAGGAGATCCATGTGGGATTGCCAAAAGGCTTCGATGGATCCTACATCCCGCCAATAGGCTTTATCTTCGTAGCTTTTGATGCCGGGCAAATGTTGAGAAGGGAAATCATAGGCGAATACTCGGCATTGTTTGTGAATTACGGGAAGGATGGAGCGTCCAAAGTCCATCTCAGAATCCGTTTGAGTTTCTATGTTCAGGGCTTTCAGGAGGGTATTTGAGTTGAAAAGATAGTTTCCCATGGAGGCGTAGGTGTGGGAGGGATCCTGGGGAATGGGCTTGGGCTCTTTGGGCTTTTCCTCGAATCCGATGACTCGATTTTTGGAATCCACCTGAAGGATTCCGAAGTGTTTAGCTTCGCGCAGGGGAACGGGTACGGCGGCGACGGTGATGTCGGCGTGGTTTTCTTCGTGGAATTTGAGCATTTGATTGATGTCCATCCGGTAGATGTGATCTGCGCCGAAGATGGCCACCACTTCCGGATTAAAGTCATGGATCAGATTTAAATTTTGCCGCACGGCGTCTGCGGTGCCGCGGTACCACATTTCCCCCAATCTCATTTGGGGTGGGACCGCCGTGATGAATTGGTCGCGAGTCAGTCCGGAGCCTCTCCAGCTGGAGCGCAGGTATTCAATGAGAGATTGGGAGAGATATTGCACCAGGACATAGATGGAGAAAATGCCGGAGTTGACAAAGTTGGACAACACAAAGTCGGCTATCCTGTATTTTCCTCCGAACGGGACCGCGGGTTTGGATCGTTCCTTGGTAAGCGGATAGAGTCTTTCTCCCTTGCCGCCCGCCATAATAATGCCTAAAACCTTGCGATTCATTACGGATTCTTATAACTCCTCTAGGATATCCTCCAGTCCTTTGGAGGCGCAGGTGAAAGTAGGAGTGTCCCGCAGCGTGTATTCGCTGGCCTTGGATTCCCGAAGCTCCATGACCAGATCCAGGAAGTCTTGGGGGTAATCCGTTTCAAAGGCCACGACAAATTCCTGATCGTCCAGGCCGTAAGAGTAGGTTGTGTTCAGTTTGACTCTGGGATATTGGCTGCCGATGCGGATATGTTCGTCCATCATCTGTTGGCGGGTTTCTTTAGGCAGTTGATACCAGGCTCTGTTTTTGACAAACGGGTAAACGAACAAGTATTTGTATTTTCCGGGGACAATGTGGGTGCGGTCTTCATCATGCTCGGGATTAAGCTTGTCCATGTAAATGGACCGCCGGGTCATGGCGAGGTAAGAATAGGCCGGGAGGAGATATTGCCCCAAGCCCGCCGAGAGCATTTGGGAAGACATCTCCTGAAAGTTTTTTAGTTCGGTGGATATTCTCCAGAGCATAAGATCGCAATCGGCTCTAAGACCCGAGAGAGAGTAGCTCAGCAGGATCATCCGATTCCGGTATGGCTGGAGAGCTTTTAGAAACTCCTTTTTGGCGGCGGCGCGTTTTGGGGTTGGGAGGCGCCTGAATTGTGGATCCAGTTTTAGAAATAAAAAGTTGACATATTGCCGGGAGATATTAGTACCCGTGACTGTTGAAGCTTGTGGGGATTTCAATGTATTTTCCATGGCTTCTCCTTAGAGAATCGTTTAAGATATCGTTTTTGTCATGGGTCTAAGATAAGAAATCTTTTTCCTTCCTCCGCCCCGGAAAGAATTTCAACCATGGCTTCTCCTGGGATCCCGGGTTTTACCTCCAACATCAGAAAAGCGCGGTTCTCCTTGAACCGAAGGGCTTTCTTGGGCACCAGGAGGGTATTTTCTTTTTCGGCCACCAGAATTTTTCCTTCGATGGCTTCCCCGGGAGAGAGGCCGTCGCTCTGCGGAGTGACGGCTACTTGTACCCAAGTGGGTCCTTTTCGAGATTCTTTGAAAACCTTGAGCACCGTGGCCTGTGTTTTGCGAAGAGGGGATTTTTTAAGCCACAGGGTGGCCGGGAGTCCTTCCCTTAACCATTTTTCTTCTCCCGGTCCGACCGGGCTGGTGACGGCTAAATATCGAGCCATGTGAAAAAGGACGTCCCCGCGTTTGAAGTTTTTTTTAGGTTCCGCATTCACCCGAATGATGAATCCGTCCAGCGTAGGAAAAAGCGGTTTGGGTTTGTAGATATCCTTCCACCTGTTTTCCATCATCTCGGAAGAGGTAGTTCGGGCCGAATCCAAGAGAAGGGCCATTTCGGGAGAGACCAGAAGGGCCAAGGACTCCGTCCGTCGGATCCATTGGAGGGGAAGGACTCTTAAAGATTCCATCCTCCCATCCATGGGGGCATCTACATCCCACGGATCCACCGCTTCCATTCTCCCCGAGACCGAGACAAATGCCTGGATGGGTCCCCACACCACCTTTTCAATGGTTTCTGCTTGAATGAGCGGAGAAAAAAATAGAGTGGAGGAAAGGGCTAGAAAAAAAAGAAGTTTATGGGCTCGAGGCACACCTTTCTCTTTCGGCATTGATTTTAGCGTTGATTCCCTTCCACGCGCAGGAGAGGAAAGCCTCCCATGTCCAGGGCATTTGCTGGGCGAACATATCTGCGACAACCTCCGCATAGCGCTGGATTTCCCACTGGGCAGAGGCATCTGCTCTGAGGGATATAAAGTTCATCAAAGATCTGGCATTGACGGTCCAGTAGAATTGGGTGTAGAGACTTAAAGGCAACACCATTCGGGCTATTTCTCTAGTGACACCCAGAGACAGAAGTTCTCGATAAATCGCGTAGCTCTGCTGGTGCAGTTTCTCCACCAAGGCCGTGCATCGTTCATGATCCAGTTCCGGGGCTGCCTGGGAGACCTGTCTGTTTTTGGGGTCCGGAGCCCTCCACTGATGGGGAACATAGAATTCATCTGGAACCTCGGTGTAGCGTCCTGAAATTTCATTGATGGCGGAGCCGGAAGATTCAAAAAGCCCGCTTCCATCAAAGCCGCCCATCTCATAAGAGCCAATCCGATGTCGAAACCACTGTCGAGCCACAAAGATGGGGCAGCTGACATGGAATTTGAAGACGGCGTGTTCGAAAGGAGTCAGGTGTTGGTGTTTTAACAGATAGGAGATGAGTTTCTTGTCTTTTTCTTCGCCTTTGGAGCCTGAGCCGTAGGAGACACGGGCCGCGCAAACCACTCCCATATCCCCTCCCATAAATTCCACCAAGCGGATAAATCCGTGATCTAAAACTTTATCCTCATTCATATTGCCTCATGTTAGACATTTTAGAGCCCGTCTCTGTCATCTTCTGTATCCATTGGGTGATCAAAGGATGGGGCAGGAGAGTCTCTCCTTTCCAGCGATAGAAAGTTCCCTCCAGGGCTTTTTGGATATGATCTTCGATTCCGTTTTTGGAGATGAGCAGGGGCAATATCAGAACCCGACTTTTTCGACTCAAATCTTGAACTAAAATCCTCAGTTTTTTCTCCGATTCCATTTTTACCCGTGGAGGAGCATCATCTCTCAGGGTCGCGGCTTCCACCGTGTTAAATCTCATCACTTGTTTAAGTTTCTGGGAGAGCGTCCCCATGGATCTAAGCCACAGTTCATTGTCCCGATCCTGGACCGGTCCGTGGCCCACCAGGATGACGGACTCCTGGGAAGGCTCTCGGCTTAAGGGTTTGATCCGGTCCAGTAATATTCGGACCACCAGGGGATGATCATCCAGGGCGGAGGTCATTACAAGCGGTATTTTTGTTCGGATGCGTTTTAACAAATGGGGTGCATGGCCGGGGTGCATGGCCTTTAGGAATTCTTCTGCGGGTTCTTTTCGAATCCCAAGCACGTACCGGGTTTGTTCCATCACTTCGGAGTGGGAAGAAATAAAAAGGGGCACCGCCACGATCTTGGGAACCTTTTTTGACGCCAATCGGTCAACGGCCTTCTGAATTTCTTTGGGGTCCGCCATCCCGAACGCGATTTCTACGGGCTGGGTTTTCTGGATTTCTGCTCTAATGCTTTCGATATTGCGATTCCAAGAAGGGGAACCGCCATGCGCCAAGAGTAACACCCCTGGTGTGGTTTCTGCGAAACATAAGCGCGAGGCACAAAGCGCGAAGATCGAGCTAAGGAAGACAAATTTCTTCATTTTTGTGGCTTCGCTCTTCTATGACTTTACCCGTCTTAAATCTTCGTAAAGCAGATACTGATATAGAATGCCGAAGGGAATTGAGAAAAGACTGTAAATCTGGGAGAGAAAAGGCACATTCAGACCCATGAGTTTCGGAATTCCCCAGGCCAACACCAGAAGACCTAGGAGAATAACCAAAAGCGCCAAGGAGCGTATGAGGATGGGCAAAATATATCCGGAGGCCAGCTGTTTGCTGGTTTTTAGAGCGGCCATTCCACGCTGGTTTCCTTGAAAAAGGACATAGGGAGTAAAGAGGTACCAGACGGCAAATAGGATTCCAGGAAGAATGAGGAGGCAGGTGCCCAAAAGGATAAAAAATCCCACCAGGCTGAGCGCCCAGCCGAAGGGAATAAAATAAGAGAATCCTGCAGAGAGTGCCGATTTGACGGTGGATTCCGTGTTCACGGCCGCATAATAGAGAGCGCCGTACAACCAGCACTCCATGCAAATCCCGATACTGACCAGAAAAAGCAAGCCCAGAATGGTTGGAAGTATCAGAGAGTCCGGGAAGGGGGACAGGTCTTTGAAAGTGGAGGCTGTCTGTAATTTGGCCGCTAATTCCTGGATTTGAGAGGCATCTATTCCATTGGCAAATAAAAGCAGAAGAACCCCTAAAGTCCCCAGGGTGAGAAGAGATAATTGCAACAGCAGCCGTACTCCCATCAGGGCGACAAGCGTCTTCCATCGGCCGAAATAAAGGCTGAGGGTTCTTGAGAACAGTTCCGAAACGGGAATGAGGTTGGTGTCAGCAGGCACGACGGAAATTTTACCTTATTCAGGGGTAAAAAACCATAGAGTGGATTTCTCGTTGATGCCCACCACGGCCGCGATTAGGTCAAATGGATGCAGGTCTAATGGGCCCAATGCCATATCGGAAACGGTGCCATCCAGATGTATCTGCCAGGCAGTTTCCAAGCCGGATCCGTTCCATTTTAAGCTGTGGATTTCACTCCGGTCATAGTTGCCAAAGGAGTCCGCTAAAATACCCCGTTTAGGGATATTCCGGCTCGCATAGAATCGGTGGTCCTCTCCTTTCTGGTAGGTTAAGAAGTGAGGAGAGAACTTAAGGAAAGAATCTTGCCAGCGGATGCGGTTGGGTGTTTTTCCAAAGTCCGTGGAGCTTTCCCAGGATCCCTTCTTGAATTTGAACCGGAGGCGATCAAAGGAAGTGAGGGTCAGTGGATCTTCCTCTCCATCTCCGTCCCAGTCGGCAAGGGTGAACCCGTAAAGCCAATCTATCCTAGGGATTTTAGATTTTGATCCATCCGGAACATACCGGTCTTTTTTCCAAACAAGAGGCACAATATTGGAGAGCGGGAATGCGCGATCTTCTACAAGCTCCTGCCCCCACAGGCGTGGGGGCCCCGGAGCGTTTGAAAGGATGCGAACCATGAAATGCAAGGAATCTATCTTCTCGAGACGATCCCCTTTGAACTCCAGGACAATGGATTGAATGCGTTTAAAAAAGTCGTTGTAGGTCGTCAGAAAAATGTGGGCCCGGCCGATGCCTGCCGAATCAGCGGCGTCTAAAGACAGGATTCTGTCTTTGGATTTAAAATGAGCGAGTGGTTTTAGCTGCTTGTCCGAGTATTTGTAAATAGTCAATTGAGACTTGTCCGTGGCCAGGATTTCGCTTCTTCCGTCCCCGTCGGCATCAGCGATGGCGATTCCCACCAACAATGCATCCAAGGCAGGGCTCTTCCACCAGGGTTGCTTCAAGGCGGCGGCGGAGCGGGAATCAGAAGGGAGGGAGGGGACTATCTCCTCTTGCAGTCGAAACCGCAACCCCTGCCTCACCACGCCTTGAGAAGAAGTCAGATGCCCTACCCAGTACTTGGGTTTTATTTCCTTTAAGACGCCTTCCGCGACATTTTTCTCCATGCGGCCCAGGGAAGCCCCCGTCACCGGATTTTTAAGCTCTGCGCCTTCTTGGAATACGATAAAACCTTGGCCGCTTTTTGCCGCTGTGGTGGAGATCACTGGATCCAGATAGACGGTATCTGAGTCCACCTTCACCACATAGCCGGGCACCTGTCCTAGAACCGCAGAAATCAGCAGTGGAAAAAGCTGTAGCATTTGTTTTCTTTTGCTAGAATCTTAAAGCCGCGCCCACAGAATAGTAATTGAGGTTGCTTTCTCCTCCACCGGGCACGTACCGTTCGTAAGACACGGTGAGCTCAAGCATATCCAGGCCTATGGCGGCTCCGGCAGAATAGTCTTTAGAAGACGGGGCTCCCAGCTCAAATTTTGTGAAGGTATGGGAAAGGAAAGGAGAAACCAGGGGAAGCATGGGCCATTCTATCCGGAGGTTGTAGCTGGTGTCGGGAAAACCCTGGATGATGGCGGCGACGCCTGCCAGTTCTATCCTTTGAGCCACGCGGGCCGAGAGGGCGGCAAGATCCTTGTTGTAGTTGGATTTAGTGATCTGTCCGCTCAGCAATGTATCCATAAAAGATATTCCCGCGAAAATCTGGAGATCCGTCTGGCCTATACGGGCGGCGGCGCTTCTTCTTGAGAAGCTGCCTTTCCCGGAGTTGGAACCGGATTGAATATCATCGGTATGAATCGTGTGCAGAACTCCTCCTCCCATATCCACGCGGGCCAGCCCTTCTCCACGGGGAGCTCCGCCGGATTGTGGGCCTCCGAGCCTGCGGGCGGGTCCGGAGCCGGTGGGTGTGAAGCTGAATGTGACATCTGCTCCAAAAAAACTGTTGCGGTAGTCGTTGACTTTTGGGGAGGCTCCCAGGGTGATCCCCCATCCCCACAGCGAGGTATCCTTGGCCAGTCTGGCCGCGAACGTTTTGTAAGTGCCGTTGGAGGTGTCGGAGCGATAGACGCTCAAGGATGGTTTCACATGGAATTCTCCGCCGACATCGGCGTAGCCGTAGGTGCCCTTGTAGTTGTTGGTGCCCATGGTTTGGCTGAGTCCCGTGTTGAAGTAGGCCTTTGCCGGATATTTAAGAAG
>JACQJN010000246.1 GCA_016205085.1 Elusimicrobiota bacterium
ATCCAGAGACGCCACCAGAAATTGATCGAGGAATCTCCCTCTCCTGCCGTGGACCAAAACCTGCGCCATCAACTGGCGGATTGCGCCACGCGCCTGGCCAAAGCAGCCGGCTATACGAACGTGGGAACAGTAGAGTTTATCCTGGACCCCTCAGGCAATTTCTATTTCATAGAAGTCAACACCCGGCTCCAGGTGGAGCACCCCGTCACAGAAAGCATCACCGGGATAGACCTGGTCCAGGAGCAGATCCGTCTGTCCATGGGAGAGAAACTTCTCTATTCTCAAGAAAGAGCCATGGAAATAAGGGGACATGCCATCGAGCATCGAATCAATGCGGAGGACCCCGCCCAACAATTCTCTCCATGCCCGGGAGAAGTGACCTCCTTTCGGCCTCCGGGAGGACCCGGCATCCGTGTAGACACATTTCTTTACTCCGGCTACACGGTTCCAAGCTATTACGACAGTCTTGTGGCCAAATTGATCGCCTTCGGCTCCGACAGAAACCAAGCCCTCTCGCGAGCCCGCAGCGCCTTGAAGGAATGGGAGATCTCAGGCATCTCCACTACCATTCCTTTTCATCGCATGGTTTTAGAGAATAAGCGTTTTATAAAAGGAGATTTCAATACGAATTTCATGGAGGAGCTAAACGACAATGGAAAAAGAGATCGTTAAAGCCTTAATGGAAAGCAGCCAAACGATTCAGGCCCTGAAAGATCAGGCTGCTCTCATAGCCCGGATAGCCCAACTCATGATCCAAACCTATGAAAAAGGGGGAAAGATACTGGTGTTCGGAAACGGCGGCAGCGCGGCGGATTCCCAGCATTTCGCCGATGAGCTTGTGGGAAGATTCGAAAAAAACCGCAGACCTCTTCCGGCCCTGGCCCTGACCACCAACACATCCGATCTAACCTCCATCTCCAATGATTTCGGATATGAATTGGTGTTTTCCCGTCAGTTGGAGGCTCATGCCAAACCTGGAGACCTGGTGTTCGGCATCTCCACCTCCGGCAATTCCCCCAACGTTCTGCGAGCGCTGGAAACAGCTAAGGAATTGGGATTGACCAGGATCGGATTGACGGGAAAGACAGGAGGAAAAATGAGGGGACTGGTGGAGCATTGCCTATGCGTCCCTTCCACGGTGGTCGCCAGAATCCAAGAATCCCATATCACGGTGCTTCAGATTCTTTGCGGATTGGTGGAGGATGCCCTTTTTGCCACAGCACCCAAGGTACATTGAAAAGAGATTAGGAGATTAGGTGGTTAGAAAAAAATTGATTCCTTTAAAAAAGCTCATTGTCTTAAGAAACCGCTGGAAGGCTCAACACAAAAAAGTGGTGTTCACAAATGGCTGCTTTGATCTTATCCATGCGGGCCATGTTTCTCTACTGGAAAAGGCTCAACGACTTGGAAATATCCTGGTGATAGGATTAAATACAGATTCCTCAGTACGAAAACTAAAAGGAAAAAATAGACCCATCACTCCGGAAAAATCTAGGGCCAAAATCCTCTCGGCCTTAGCCTGCGTGGACTATGTGGTGCTGTTTAAAGAAGAAACACCTTTCAATCTTATCCGCTCCCTTCACCCGGATATATTAGTGAAAGGGGCTGACTATGAGGTAAACCACATTGTGGGCCGAGAATATGCGGGAAAAGTGGTCCGAATTGCTTTAAAAAAGGGATACTCCACCACCACCCTTATTCAAAAAATAAAGCGTGCCTCCTAAATTCGCATCCCCTGCCTTAATCCTCGCCAACGGGGACCCTCCTCCCAAGAATCTTGTCAAGAGACTGTCTAAAAAAATCTATCTTGTTATCTGTACAGATGGAGCTTACCTCAAAGCTCTAAATTTAGGACTCAAACCTGGATGGGTGATAGGGGATATGGATTCCCTTCCCAAACATCAAAAGATAGGAAAAGAAGCACGCGTGGTCTACGATCACGATCAAAACTGCACCGATTTGGAAAAAACGATCAAGTTCCTGATCAAATTCGGCTGCCGAAAGGCTCTTATCCTGGGAGCAATAGGGGATCGCTTAGACCATTCCTTCGCCGCTTTCCAAATCATGGAGAAATATGCCGATCGCATCCATTTAAAACTCATCCACGAAGGTTGGTCCGCAGAAATAATTTCAAAAAACATGCATTTCAGTTCTTTTCCTGGTAGACTCGTTTCCCTATTTCCCCTGGGTAAGATCCGAATTTCCACGCGCGGCCTTCAGTATTCCCTGCGTAAGGAATGGATGAGTCCAGGCAGTCGGGGAGTTTCCAATCTCCCCACTGCCAAAACGGTAACCCTGCGCATCCACAAGGGACATGTTCTTCTCATTAGGTCCATAGACCCAACTGGCCGTGGGCCCAATGTCGGGGACCTTCTGCAACCTTAGTCCCTCTCTTTATTTAAGTATCTATGATACATTCTAAATATACAGATATGCCTTATTTTAGATCTGCGACCAAAGCAATCGCTACCATACTCTGCGCGATTCTAGCCCTATTATCTCCAGGCATAGACCCGTACGCCGCCTGGGCCGCTTTCACCCGAGAAGCCCCTGTCACATCCCCTTCCACAGCCCGCCAGATCAATATAATTCCTAGCCCGGATTCTGCAGTTAGCAGAATCCCTTTCGCAGAGCTCAAGACGGGCTTCGTCCCAAATAACCTTAAAGCAGTAGCTTTGGGACGTACCAAACCTACGGATCGTATGGTTGTTTGGTACGCCCTGGGTTACCCTGCACTTTTTTGCCCTATAGATTTCCGAGCGAATATCCATCGGAACCGCAGAATTTGGGCTAATCATTTTCTGTTCACAGATACCTCAAATCCCATAACTCACTCGAAAGATCTGCATCTTCCTTTAGAAGCAAAATTCATCCCGACTTCCCAAAGTGAGCCAAAGTCAGCTCTCAAAGACGCCGTCACATGGCTTAAACATTTAAAAGGAACTACCATTCAACCCCTGCAGATAACACCAGGAATTACAGCCCCACAAAACCAACTCTCTACTTCTCAGGGGAATTTTACTGCAAAATTCAGGATAATCTCTCGGTTTAAGCAACTCAAAAATATCCCTGATTCTCCCTCCCACCCCACACAAACACATTCCTCCTTCCATCGCCAGAGCAAATCTATACTGGGCCTTTTGGGAAATGGAGTTCTCATCGCCGCACCGCTTTTCATGTTACTGAAAGGATCTTTTCTATCCAGCATAAGTCCGGAAACGGGCCTTCTCTCCATAGGCGTGTTCATAGGTGCTTGGGCCGGCCGACACATAGCCCAGGATCTTCTGCACCGATTGAATGTGGAGGGACAGGTTTACAAAAGCGGAATCTTGCTGAGTCTGTTGGCTGGAGGAATTATATCCGGTGGAATGGCGACCTTATTGATCCATCTATCTCCGGTTCTGGCGGCAGGAGTCCTCACCTTGTCCGCCGCCGTCACCACGATGGGTTCGATGCCCCGACATTTCAAACAGGCCTTTGGGTTGAACCGCCCTGCGGGAAATTCCCTATTTTCCATCCAAAAAGAGGGTAAAAAATACCTGCTCACCATCCGAAAAGATCAGTTCAAAAAACCCTATCTTCTCTCCATCACCATGGAAAAAGGGCTGAGTGAAAAATGGCTTTTGTCGTCCCTGATGTGGAATGAGTTCCTGTGGTATTTTGAGCGTGTGGGCGACCACGTTCAATTGGTGGCCAAAAATACGCAGTACCGAGCCCAACCGGACACCCCCATGCAGCACTCCATAGAGCACGCCGTTCCTAACTCGGCCATCGTAAAAGCAAAGATAACAAGAGAAGACGCCTCCACAGGAGATGTCACAATAACATTGGACCAGATGTTTCTACAGGACATCCTCCGGCTCAACTCCGATCTCAACGAACTCTATGAAGGCTCCTACAATCTAGATAATGATCTAAGCCAAATAGAACAGGTAAAAGCATTCCCGAAAAATGTGGAAGTTAGCTCCCGCATCACATTTTCTCGCTCCCCAACAAAACCCCTTCCCTATGACACATTTGTTCCGGATGCCAGCAACCTCTCCTTCACTATTCATTACAGCCTCTCGGCCCTTCCCGAAGGCAACTACAAACCGCGCCAGGCAGACGACCGCTTGGGACATTTCACCACCACATTCCAAGACTGGGCAAAGAACACTCTTCAAAATCCCCGAAATACGGAGGAGCGATGGATTCAGAGATGGCACCTGGAAAAACAGGATCCCCGGGCTTCTATTTCTCCCGTCAAAAAACCCATCGTGTTCTATCTGGAAGACACCATCCCCAATGAGTACCGCCCGGTCATCCGGGAAGCTATTCTGACTTGGAATAAAGCCTTTGAGAGAATCGGATTTAAAGATGCCATCGTCGTCAAAGAAGCTGCCCAAGGAGGGCCTGAGTTTGATCCCTCAGACGCTCGGTTCAATGTGGTACGGTGGTCTCTGATCACTGATAGGAATGTGGCTGCCCTAGGTCCCAGCCGGGCCAACCCACTGACCGGTGAAATTTATAACGCCAGCGTCCTCTTCCCTGCCAATATGGTCGATTGGCCCCGGTTCATGTATATTTTAGAGGAAGGAAAATCAGACACCAACAAAGGCAAAAAGAAAAGAACCCCTACCCACTCGAAATCGCACTTGTGTTCATACGCTCAAGAATGCGCCATGCAAGCCGCTGTGACTTTGTCGGCTCTGGAAGCCCAGGAAAATTTTAATACTGAGGAGCGCCACCGCTTCATGAAGGAATACATCCGCAACGTCATCCTTCATGAAATTGGCCACACCCTAGGACTCCGACATAACTTTAAAGCCAGCGGTTTCAAGTCGGCCCGGGAGCTGTCTCAAGAAAAAAATGGGATCGTTTCCGCTTCCGCGATGGACTACTCCACTGTCAACCTTCCTCTTCCAGGAAAAGGACCCGTCACATTCTGGCAGACGGACTTAGGTCCCTATGACTACTGGGCCATTGAATATGCCTACAAACCTCTAGGGGAAATGACCTCCAATCAAGAGAAAGAAGCACTCAGCCAGATCGCCTCTCGGTCAGGTCAGAGGGGACTGGAGTATGCCACAGACGAAGATGTCACCGGCATAGACCCTCTGGCTCAAACTTGGTATTTGGGAAATGATTTACTGAAATTCGCTGTGGGAAGGATCATCATCATGCGCGATCTATGGGACCAACTAGAAAAAATGGAGCTGACTCCCGGCCAAAGCTACACCCCTATCCGAAAAAGTTTCTTAAGTGGATTTAGTGCCTACCAGGAGGCAGTCAACAATGCTGTCCGCTATTTAGGGGGAATATACCATCATCGCGAACATGCTGGAGATGCAGGAGGTCAACTTCCCTTCGAACCCGTCTCCTCTAAAAAACAGCTCCAGACATTAGAATTTCTAGATGAATATGTCTTCTCAGATAAGTCTTTTGCCGTATCTCCGGAACTTCTGAAAAAACTTTCTCCCCAAAGACTTCCCACACTGGAGAATGCCTACCCTGACCTCTTTTATTTCCCCTACAACCAGCGCGTCTTAAATTTGCGTCAAGACGTTTTAGACCACATTTTTGACCCGGAAGTGCTGGAGCGAATCGTAGAACACCAAAACCTCATTTCCAAAAAAGAAAGGCCCTTTTCCATTAGGGAATTGTTCGAATCCGTCACATTCTCCATCTGGCTGGAGATATTTGTTCAAAAGAAAAAGACCCAAAAACACAAACGCATGATTTACACCATCTCCCCCATGCGCCGGGAACTTCAGTCAGAATATCTGCAGCGACTGATCGATTTGGCCCATGAATCTGGTTTCGTCCCCGAAGCTTCCTCCATCGCCCTAAAATGGCTGGGGGGGCTTAAAAACCAGTTACAACATGAGCTCCGAACATACGCCTGGGACTTCGAAACCCAGGCCCATCTGCAGCAGGCCCTGACCGAGATAGCCTATGCCATGGAAAAAGGGCCATCCCACAATCGATAACCCCTTTAAAATATCTTATCTGGGAGTAAGTTTCTCAACAGGCTTAGGTGTGTTCTCCTTGCCGCAGGAAGGATCTGAGTCTGGACGGCAGTTTTCATCAACAGGAGTCGTTTGAATCTGTTTTACCCTTTCTAAAGCCTGTTCCACATCCCGCAGCATTCTACTTTTGGGATGGTTCTTTTTAAATTCCTCTAAACCCTTCTTTCCTGCATCCATCTTGCCATCTAAAATAAACTCCACGGCTGCCTTAAATTCTTCTTTTTCTTTCTTAAGCTTAGCCTCTCGCCTAGCCGCGCGACTATTCTTCCAATAAGGCTTCTGGGGCTGAGAGGCTTTTTGTTCATCCCCCCGCGTCGCCGCCACAGCCGTCACTTGGCCAGGCTGAGTGTAGCGGTCTATGGACTTTGTTTGCAGTCCTTGGAGAAGATTGTTAAACCAACCCTTCCAATCTGGTTTCTCCTCACCCAACGCAATTCCTCCATTTAAAATAAATCCCAAGAATCCTAACCAAACTACTTTTTTAAGCAACATTTGTACAACCTCCTCACTGGAACAGCGCTTCCACCGTAGGCTTCAAGGACTTATCCAGCCCAGTAGCCTTGTTCGCATATTCTTTCGCTTTTTCCATCTTCTTAAGTTTCAAGGCAGCCCTAACCAGATTCATCCATACTCCAGGATCCACTCCGTCGTTGGCCACCGCTTTCAGATATTGAGACTCCGCCTCTAAAAAGTTGCCCTTGAGATATGAGAGATTTCCCATATTATTCAATGCCGTCGAATCTTCCGGCCTTGACTCAAGAAGTTTCCTAAATTCCGCCTCCGCTTTCTCTATTTCGTTGGCCTGTACATACAAAAGCCCCAACTCGGTGCGTGTCTCGGCATCTTTGGGATCCTTCTCCAAAACGGATTGGTGCTGTTGTTTGAGAAATTCATATCTTTGCTTCACCAAGGCCTGGATGGTGGGAGTGTACAACCCCTGCACCCCCTCCTTGTTGGGAGCAGCTGCCTCCCACTGGGAAAAAGGAATTGTAACTGGCTCATATTCAGCCCAAGCTTTTCGAGTATCCAGGATCTTTACCTTCTTGTCTTCAGACATCTCCTGATAAGAATGAAGGGCCTGCCGCCAGGATTCCTCCCAGGATTTCCCCACCAAAGTCGCCTCGATAGGAATCCAATAGGTGCCCTCATGCAAAATAAGCTTCTCCGCCGGCAATCCCACATCCAGGGGATCATCCAGCTCTGTGTCGAACATAAGAGCCAAATGGCCCGGATAATCTAAAAGTGCCGTTCGAACCGTGGCCGCCTCCAACATCGAAGCCAAAACAGTCACCAGATCGTCACAGTCGCCGCTTTTCCGCTTTAAAGTTTCCCTGGGAATCTGGACGAAATCCACCGGATAGGTTGCATCCTGAGACAGCTTCTCATAGGGATTATTGGGGTCCGGTAAAAAGGCCATCCCAAAACTTCCCACCGCTGCCCATAATTTCATGGCAATGCGCAAATTTTTGTCCAAAGCCTCCTCCCCAGCAACCGGCTTGATTCCTTCCAGCAGAGTTGCCCGGACAAAATCCAGAATGGGAGGATCTTTGGGAGTGATATAGTTGGCCACCCTATCGGGAATATCCCAAGCGATGGCGTTCCGGGAGTACAGCTTAAGTGGCTGATTCAGAGAAATCACCTGCGGCTTACCCTGTTCATAATAATGGATGGCAAACTCAGCCTGGACGGGGGTGTCCTCACTCACCTCCAATATGCGGTTGTTGAAAGTGGCCTGAAGGGGAATCTCCACCGTCTCCTTGACGGCCACCTCTTTGAGCAGCACGTCATAAGGATAATCCATAAACTCCTTGAAGGCGAAACTCACCTTCACGTTCTTAAACGGGGTGTCGGTATTGTTCACCAGAAGGATCCTGCCCACAGGATGCCTCAGGTAATATTTGTAATTGCCGGAGAATACATTTCCCATCTCTATCTTGGCAATCTGTAAAGGCGGGCGGTTAAAACTTCCGGCCACGGAAACAGCCACCTCCGCAGAGAAAGGACCCAATTCTCCCGTCTTGGCCTCGGAAGCCACGCGGTAATAGAAAGTGGTATAGGCAGGCAGATCCGATTCCTTAAACCCAGGAGAGGAAACTTGCCCCACGACAGCATACGGCCCCGCCGCTTGGCTGGAGCGAGCCAGGATATAGCGCGAAATCCAGGGGCCCTGAACGCTTTCCCACTGGATCTCGACAGCTCCTTCGACACTGGAGCCCGCGATTTTTGACGGCGGAGGCAGGATGGGTCGGATGGAGTAAGAACTCACTCTCCCCTGCCCCGGATCGCTGACCAAAAGCATGCTGTCATTGACCGCCAGCGAAGCAGGTTCCGCTAAATTTTTGGGGCCTTGTCCTCGCGAGAAAAAACTTCCAGCCCATTTCCCCTCTCGATCAAAAACCATCACCCTCCCATTGGCGGCATCCAAAACATAAAGATACTGATAGCCGTCAAAAGAAAAAGTCGCGGGATCCGGAACCAACCCCGGACCCGCACCGGGCACCTCCCAGGAAGACACCAATCCTCCGGAAGGTTCACATTTAAAAACACGTTTTAGCTTTCGATCCAGAACATACACGAACTTCATGGGATCCCAAGCCACCGCCACAGGTTCCTCCAATTGATAAGAACCCAAAGAAGGGCCGAATCCGAAAAGATAGACCCCCTCGGCGCTAAAGGCTTGAATGCGCCGGTTGCCCGTATCCGCGATATAAACATTGTCTTTGTCACTGATGGTCAACCCATGCGGATTTTTTACCACACCCTCTTTCTTCTTGCTGGGGAAAAACCCGGAAGCGGCGCCGAAACCGGACTTCACCTGCCCGGCGGCGTCAAAGTTCTGAATACGGCCGTTGTCCGTATCCGATACGAACAAGCCCAAATTAGAAGACCACGCCAAACCCTGAGGGTCATGAATCTGTCCTGGCTCTTTTCCTTTTTTGCCCCATTTGCTCTCAAGCCCTCCTTTAAAATTCACATAGCCGATTTGAGAATCCTTCTTTAAAAACGCATAGAATCCATCCTTGGCAACAGCAAGTGTTCCGGTGTCCAGAGGCCAAAATTTATCCGGCCCTTGAATGTAAATCCGCGCGCTGGAATCAGGAGAAAGCGGGCGGACCTTCAAGTGGTTCTCCACAGAAAAAGAATGCAGGCGGCGATTGCCCGTATCAGAAATCCAGAGGTTTCCAGTGGGATCTATCCCTATCCCCCGCGGTTTTTTAAGTTGTCCCGATCCGCTCCCCGCCGTTCCAAAAGCCCCCACGGAATTCCCATCGAGATTTATTTCTCGGACCTTGCCCGCCTTTGAATCCAGAACATAAATAAAACCATACCGATCCACCACGAAATCAGTTCCGGCGGCCGGGTGGCCCACAATAAATTTCCCGGAAGGATCGAACTTTAGAATGAGCCCCGAAGCCTCATCCAATACATAAATGAAATCGGAAGGATCCACGGCGATATGGGTGGGATCTTTGAATTGCCCCTTTTCCTTTCCCTTTTGACCGAACCCGAACAAAAATATGCCGTCCATGGTAAAAACCTGAACCCGGCTATTGCCGGAATCCAACACCAAAAGGCGCTTGCCATCCGCTCCCACCGCCACAGACTTAGGATGGGAGAGCTGTCCCGGATGGGAACCCTTCTCACCAAAAGCATAAAGAAATTTGCCATCAGCATCTAAAACCTGTATGCGGGAGTTGTCGGTATCCGCCACATACACATTCCCGTCCCTTCCCAATGCCAATCCGCCGGGAGAGGAAAAATCTCCTGATTTAGAAAGCTTTTCCGCTTTGTCCAGGATGCACAACTTGGAATCGTCCCCGTCCAATACATACAATCTCTCGCCATCCGAGGCTGCCGCCACCGGCTCTTTGAGTTCCGGGAAGGAAACGGTCTTTAAAAGATGGACCGCATCGTAGGCATAAAGTTGCCGTGATCCAAAAATGAAAACGGCAAAGAGCAAACCCTTCAGTGTCTCCTTCAAAATCTTATTAACCAAGCCCGGATTGGCCTTTCCCTTAGATTTCTTCATAACCACCCCCACCAAAACACCGATCGCTCTTTCGTTCCCACGACGAAAATCCTCCACCGCTTTTTTATTTTCGGCTATCGCGGACTCCACCCACTCCTTGACCGCCTTGTCATCCGACACCTGAGACAATCCCTCTTCCTTGACTATGTCCAAAGGATTCTTTCCGGTGTCGAATACCTTATCAAATACACTTTTGGCTGTCCCCGTAGATATTTGACCAGATGCGGTTATGCTGCCCAGTTCAACCAATTTATCCGGAGTCACCAGAGATTCTCCGATGCTCTTGCCGGATTCTTTTAGTTTAGCTAAATGCTGATTGGTTTCGAAATTTGCGATAACCTTGACTACCGTGAAAACGGGCGTTGGTGAATCTTTGGGTATTTTTTCAATCGAATCTTGAAAATGTTTAACCAACTCCTTATCCGAAGTGAGGACCCCCGCATCATAATCAGACAGCCCATACTCTTTAACAAGTTTCTCTCTCCTTCGGCGGGGCAACTCCGGAATGGCTTGCTCAAGTCTTTCTACCCAGGCAGGATCCGCTTCTAAAGGCACCAAATCCGGTTCAGGAAAATAGCGGTAATCATGCGCCTCCTCTTTGGAACGCATCGTGGAGGTTTTACCCTCTTTCTCATTCCAAAGCCTCGTCTCCTGAACAATCCGCCCTCCTGAAGAAAGCACTTCCGCCTGCCGTTTTATTTCGTACTCCAACGCCTCTTTGACCGCTTTAAAGGAGTTTAGATTTTTTACTTCCGCCTTTATCCCAAATTTTTTCTCCCCTTTCTCCCGGAGAGAGATGTTGGCATCGCACCGCATCTCTCCCTTTTCCATATCGCAATTGGAAACTCCGATATATTGCAGGATCGATTTTAATTCCGTCAGATAATGGTATGCCTGCTGGGAGGTTTGGATATCGGGCTCCGAAACAATCTCAATCAACGGAGCTCCGCACCGATTGAAATCCACTAAAGAATAATCCAACTCTTTGTTGCCTATGGCGTGCAGAAGCTTACCGGCATCCTCCTCCAGGTGAATTCTGTGGATGCCGATTTTTGCGCCGTCCGGAATCTCCAAAACTCCGTTCTCCGAAAAAGGCTCTTCGTATTGCGAGATTTGGTAGTTTTTAGGCAGATCCGGATAAAAGTAGTTCTTCCGGGCGAAAATAGAAACAGGCCGAATTTTGCAATCTAAAGCCAGTGCCGCCTTAAACCCCAACTCGACTGCCTTCTTATTCAACACCGGCAAGACACCGGGCTGGCCCGTACAGACCGGACAGATATTGGTATTAGGAGGGACCTCAAATCCTTTGGAGGGACACCCGCAGAATAGCTTGCTCCGCGTCGCCAGTTGAACATGCACTTCCAACCCAATGACGGGTTCCAACTCTTTCATGTTCCGCCCGCCAATTTTATGACTTCCCTGAGCAATTGATGATCGCTGGGGTACTGCAACATCTGTTCCGCTTTTCTAAAAGAAACCCAGCGGACCCCGAATATCTCGGAAACATCCGGCCGTCCCACCCTTCTGCCGGGCTCCATCCAGAACCACTGCACCTTCTTCTGAACGGTCTCCTCCCCACGTCTAAAAAAATAGCGCGCCACGAAAAGAGATTTGAGAATACGGCAGCGATATCCCGTCTCTTCCTCCACTTCCCTTAAAGCGGTGTCGCGAGAAGTTTCCCCCTCCTCCAGATGCCCCTTGGGGAATGTCCAGACCTTCTGACCTTTAAGATTTTTGACGTTCACCACCAAAACTTTTCCATCCTGACTGACAACCCCTCCACAAGAAAACTCCTTCTTGAGTTGAGAGTTGCCTGCCTGTCCGGTAGGCAGGCGAGTCGCGAGTTGCGAGTTTTCAAGACTTTTGTTTTTACTCATAACTCTTAACTCCTAACTCGGAACCGCCATTGGGGGCCAGGGATGTTCTTTTTCAAACGCAGCCGCAGCTTTCAATAACGTCTCCTCTTCGAAAGGCCGGGCTAAAAGCTGCAACCCCACAGGCAACCCGGAAGCGGTCTGGCCACAAGGGATCGAGATCCCCGCGATACCGGCCAGGTTGCAGGGTATGGTAAATATATCCGAAAGATACATCTGCATGGGATTGGAAACCTTCTCCCCCAGCTTGAAAGCCGCCGTAGGAGAAGTGGGAGATAAAATAATATCCACCTCTTTAAATGCTTGATCAAAATCCTGTTTAATCAATGTTCTCACCCTCTGGGCCTTGCCATAGTAAGCGTCATAGTAGCCGGAACTCAACGCATAAGTCCCCAGCATGATCCTACGTTTCACCTCCGAGCCAAACCCCTGGCCACGCGTTTTCTCATAGACATCCAGAAGGCCGGTCCCATCCCCTCGGGTACTCAATCCATATCGGATGCCATCGTAACGGGCCAAATTCGCCGAGGCCTCGCTCGGCGCGATGATGTAATAGGTGGAAACAGCGTATCGGGTGTGGGGAAGAGAAACTTCTCTGATCGTCACATTTAAACTTTTAAACACAGAAATAGCTTCCTCAATTTTTCGACCCACCTCCTTATCCAGCCCCTCTATGAAATACTCCTTGGGAACCCCCATCCGCAAATTTTTCAAATTCCCATCCAATCCCTTCACATAATCCTTAGATTGTACCTGAACTGAAGTAGAATCAGCAGGGTCATACCCTGCGATCACAGAAAGCAGCAGGGCGTTATCCCGGACATCGCGGGAAAAAGGCCCTATCTGATCCAAACTGGAAGCAAAGGCTACCAAACCATACCGGGAGACAAGACCATAGGTGGGCTTTAATCCCACCACCCCGCACAGGGCCGCAGGCTGACGGATAGATCCTCCCGTGTCGGAGCCCAAAGCCAGAGGAGCCATGCCGGCTGAAACAGCCGCAGCGGAACCTCCGCTGGACCCCCCCGGCACACGCTCTAAGTCCCAGGGATTGCGAGTAGGAAAAAAGGAGGAATTTTCCGTAGAAGAGCCCATGGCAAACTCATCCATATTCGTTTTGCCGATAAACACGGCGTCTTCGGCCTTAAGTTTTTGGATTACGGTAGCATCATAAGGAGAAATAAAATTTTTCAGAATCTTCGAACCACAAGTGGTCTCGGTCCCCTGGATGGTGATGAGATCCTTGATGGCGATAGGCACACCCGCCAGTTTCCCCAAAGGTTTCTTCTGAGCCACCTTCCCATCCACCTGCCGGGCCTGATTTAAAACCGCTTCCTCAAATACCCGCAGGAAGGCCTTGACCTTCCCATCCACTCCCTTTACCCGGGCCAGGCAGCTCTCCACTACTTCCTGGGCCTTGAATTTTTTGGCCTTTATCCCTTCCACAATCTCAGAAGCGGATAATTCAAACAATTCCATCACTCAATCACCTTTTTGACCTTGAACAAATCCAACTCCCTGGCCGGCGCATTTTTTAGAATGGCCTCCCTGCCCTCAAACGGCACTACCACATCCTCCCGTAAAACACTCTTTAAACCCAGCACATGGGAAGTGGGAGGAACTTTAGAGGTATCCAGCTTTTTCAATTCTTCCATGGAACTCAAAATCACTTTGAGTTGCTGCGCCAGCTTTTCTTTCTCTCCCGTTTCCAGAGCCAGTCTCGCCAGCCTCGCCACATGCTCTACTTCCTTAATTGTTATTTCCATCAGAGCACTTCCAAGGGCGCATACCGCACCAAAAGTTTTCTCTTCTGGCCATTCTCAAACTGAACAGTCACTTTCAATGTCTCTCCCGATCCCGACTGCTCCAACACCCTTCCCACCCCAAACTCCGGATGCCGCACTCTCATCCCCAATGAAATCTTGCGGTATACCAGAGAAGAGTTGGGAGGAAGAATTTCCATTTTCGGCACCTCTCCGGACGGGGGCGCTGTCTCCGGAAGAAGCCGTGCCTCCAAAATGAACCGGGAGGGCATATTGGAGTACACCTGCCCGAATATCCGGCGGGTGGAGGAGTAGGTGAGATACAGTTGATCCTTGGCCCTGGTCATCCCCACGTAACAGAGCCTTCTTTCCTCCTCCAGCTCCTCCTGAGAGGAATTGCCCGCCCCGATGGGAAAAAGACCTTCCTCCAAACCCGTCAGAAACACCACCGGAAACTCCAAGCCCTTCGCCAGATGGACCGTCATCAGCGTCACGGCGGACTGGCTGGGATCATAAGCATCGATATCCGTCTGCAAAGATACGCTTTCCAGATAATTAGCCAAAGTCGGCAACTCCCCGGAAGTCGCAAGCCTATCCTCAAATTCCTTGGTCGCATTGATCAACTCCTGAAGGTTATTCAACCGGGAAGCGGCTTCAGGATCGGTCTCCACCTCCTCTTCCAGTTCTCTAAAATAGCCGGACTGTTGAAGGATTTGATGCAGAGCAGAAGAGGGGGACGCTCCGGATTCTCCCGGATTTTGGCGCAGTTTCTCAAAAAGAGCCAGAAGCTCCCGGATCCCCTTGCGACAGGCGGAGGTAAGTCCCTCCACCCACGCTTCTTGGCAAAGGGCTTCATAGAGAGAAATCCCTTTCTCCATGGCGAATCTCTGGATGCGCTCCTGACTGGTTTTACCTATGCCGCGTTGAGGCACGTTCAAAATCCGTGAAAGGCTCACCGAATCGGAAGGATTCAGCAGGAATCGGGCGTAGGCCAAGACATCCTTTACCTCCTTCCTATCATAGAACCGGACGCTTCCAAAAAGCCGGTAAGGGATCTGGGCGTTCCTCAATGCCTCCTCGAAAGAGCGGCTTTGAGCATTCGTCCGATAGAAGATAGCCATATCTTTCAAACTGGCTTCTCTCTCCACCAATTCCATGATCTGGGAGACAACCCAGCGGGCTTCTCGAGATTCCGTCTCCAATTCCATCACTCCCACAGGCTCTCCATCAGGCTTCTCGGTCCAAAGGGTCTTGGGCTTGCGGGCCCGGTTGTTCTGGATCACCCGCGACGCGGTATTGAGAATATCGGGCGTGGAACGATAATTTTGTTCCAGCTTCATCACTTTAGCGTCAGGGAAATCCCTTTCAAATTCCAGGATATTGCGAATATCCGCCCCTCTGAACTTGTAAATGGACTGATCTTCGTCACCGACCACGCACAAGTTCCTATGTTTGGCCGCCAAAGTCTTGGTCAGGACATACTGGGCGTGGTTGGTATCCTGG
>JACQJN010000249.1 GCA_016205085.1 Elusimicrobiota bacterium
ATGCCATGGCTCGCTCCCAGCAACATCAGGTATCCATGGATATGCCTTCCGCAGAGGGGGCGGAAGGAGGGCCTTACAAGGAGTTAGGCCCGCCGGGTGCGTTGGGCCTTCCAGGAGGGGAAGAAGGGGCCGGAAAATCTCAAGAACAGGGAGGGGGCGAAAGAATTGAAGAAGCGGTTGTTTTTGGGGTGCGGACGGACCAGGTGGAATTGTTGGCTCAAATGTTGAGGAGGGAGGAAGCTTCCAATATCGCTTTGGTGGCGGTGCATTTGAAACCGGATGTGCAGCAGTCATTTTTAGAAGCTCTACCCTCAGAGTTGAGAACGGCTGTTTTGCTAAAACTGGGAGAAGTCCGATTCGTGGAGCCGGATATGATTTTAAGTTTAAAGGATGAAATCGAAAGAAGGTTGCAGGGGGCGGTGGGGGGAACGCGCAAGATTTTGGAGGTAATGGAACGGTCTGGACCACTGGAACGGCGCAGGATTTTACATGAGTTAGAAGCAAAATACCCTCCCATGGCTCAAAATGTACGCTCTAAAATTTTGCTTCCGGAAGATTTGGTTCATTTAGATGACCGAGAATTTTCTCTTTTGGTGTCTTCTATCGGCAGTGAAGATTGGGCCGCCGCTCTATGGGAACTGCCGGAGGAATTTAAAGAACGAGTGAGAGGGCTTCTGACGGAGGGGGCTTGGAAGATCGTGGAGCAGCGAATGAACGTGGGACGTCCTCCCGAAGCTCGAATCGATAAGGCCCAACAGAAAATACTGGAGATCGTACACGCCTTGGTGGAGGAAGGAAAAATGAATCCCCCGACACCCATGGGGGTGGGATCCTTGGGAGTGCTATGATGGACAGCGAATCGGATTCTCCCTTTTCTATTTTTAAGAAGAAAGACCCTCTTTCCGCCCCTTCTCAGCCGCCCTCTTCTCCTGCGCCGGCACCGACTCCCCTTTCTCCCCCCGCTGCCGGCGCACACGTTCTCCCTTCCCTGGAGAAAAAATTAGTGGAGCTGGAGAAAAAACTTTTGGAGACGGGAACAGTTTTTGAGAAAAAACTGATGCCAACGGCCGAACGCTTGGAGGAATTGGAAAAAAGACTTTCGGATGTGGCTAAAAAATCATCCCTTCCTCCTCCGAGGTCCAGCCAGGAACAAGAATTATTTCTCTTTCTGCAAGCCCGTGTGGGAGAATTGGAAAGAATGCTCAACAGCACCCAGGAGAAGGCATACAAAACGGAGGTTAAGTTTCGGGAACGTGAGGAGGCGCAACGTCGGGCAGAAGCCGAAATGGAAGCTGTTTTTAAGTCCGTGCAGGAACAGCAGCGCAGCCGCGAGCAGGATCAGCGGCTTAGAGAAGATTTGGCCAAGGCTCAGAGCCGAGTGGAGGATCTGGAAAAGAGACTTTTGGAAGCTCTACAACAAAAACATACGGATCAAGATAAAGACATCAAACATCTTGAATTTAAATGGCAACGGTCTGATCAAAAATTTAAGGATTTCGTGTCGGAAGCTCAGCAGAAATGGGAAAAGAACGAGACTCAAATTACGTCCCTTCTGCAACGCATGGAATCCGAGCTGGGCCGTCTTTCCGCTCTTGCCACGGATCAATCCGCCATGGCTCAGGAACGTTGGGAACGGACGAAAGATGATTTAAATCAGTTGTCTCAGCGCCTGGATGCGGAAGGTTCCCGATGGGGACAGGAAAACAAAATCTCAGCGGAGCGCTGGGAAACTCGCGTGAAGGATCTGCAGGATAAAATTTTGGAAATAAGCAAAATTAGGAACACGGAAGAGGCCCGGTGGATTGAGATCCTAAAGATGAGACAAATCCAGGCAGATCAAAGGCTAAGGGAAAATTTGGAGAGGTCGAGTACTGAGAAGGAAACACTCGTCGATCTCCAACAAAAAATCTCTCATCTTCAAGCTCAAATTGAGGAGACCGAAAAGACTTCCTTCCAAGTGGATGTGGGGCTGATTCGGCGTCTAGAAGACAATCTTAATGCCGTGGAAAATAAGCTTCGACTAGACAGTGGAGATTTGAGAGAGCAATGTTCCCAGATTTTGGGACGCCTGCATGAGGTAGAGGAGATTTTAAGGAGGAAGGGATGGATATAACTTCGATTTTGGGGATTGCGGGAGCTATTTTCTTGATTTTTCTGGGACGGGCTTCGGGGGAATTAACTTCTGCTTTTTTGAATTGGCACGGATTGCTGGTGGTTTTGGGGGGGACGGCCGTGGCCATGTTTTTAAACACGCCAGGCCGGTATTTATGGAAAAGCATCGGAGCTTTATTGGAACTCTTGCGCAGTTCTCCCTACTCCCATCCGGAGGGGGTGATCCCTGCGCTGGTTTCTTTGGCAGAGGGGGCTCAAGGAAGGGGGATTTCCATTTTAAAAGAGGCTGATCCCAATGTCGCCGGTGGTTTCCTGGCCAGGGCTTCTCAGTTGGCCTTGGAGCATAATAATGCGGATTTTGTGCGCCAAGTCTTAGAACAGGAAATCAACCAGGAATCGGAGTCGGAAAACGAAGTCGCCAATGTATTCCGTTCCATGGGGATACTATCTCCTATGTTTGGTTTAGTAGGCACTCTCTTGGGGATTGTCAAAGTGCTCAAAGAACTGGCCAATCCCGAACAGGTGGGTCCTGCCATGTCCGTGGCCATTACCTCCGCTTTTTATGGAATTCTCTTCGCCAATCTTATATGCATTCCGGCCGCCGGAAAGCTTAGAATCCGGCTTGTGGAAAGGATTCAAACCAAGGCCTTGATCCTCGAGGGGATCCTTCAGATTATGGCGGGTGAAATTCCCATAGTTGTCGAAAGAAAACTGAGATCCTACTTGTAACATGCCCATTCGGCGTCTGCGCAGGGAGGAACTGGAAAATCAACTGAATCGGGGAACCTTATGGGCCATCACCTATGGGGACTTGATGAGTTATCTCATGATCTTTTTTTTGATTTTATTTTCTTATGGGCTGGCCAAAGATGAAAAAGTGCATAAAAGAAAATACGATGAAACTCTAAGAAAAATTTCGGAATCGCTTGGAGGGACGGAAGATCCTAGGAGAAAAATGCTGCGGGAACAGAAAGACCTGGAAGAGGGAATGGCGGACCGGTTAAAGAAAAACATAAATCCGGGAGACACCACGATCGTGGATGTCCAGAGCACGGAAGAAAGGATCCGGCTTGTTTTGGCGGCTCCGGTTCTTTTTGATTTAGGCAGTTCCCGATTAAAACCCAGCGCTTTCCAGATACTCAACAATATCATTTTGGAGTTGTCCAAAGTCCCCAATGAAATTGTGATCGAGGGCCATACGGACAATATCCCGGTGGTGGGTGGGCAGTATTCCTCCAATTGGGAACTTTCCATGGCACGGGCTTACAGCGTCATCCGTTTTTTTGAAAGGGCGGGGATTAATCCCGGACGGCTGTCGGGGATCGGTTATGGAGAGCAGCGGCCCGTGATGGATAATTCCACTCCGGAGGGGAGAGCCAAGAATCGTCGGATTGAGGTTAGTCTCATAAGACAGTGACCCCGCGATATTCTCCGAAGACTTCCTTCAGGGTTGAAACGATTTCACCCAGGGTAGCGTAAGAGCGGACGGCCTCAATCACGCAGGGAAGGGTGTTTGTCGCGACCTTGGCCGTTTCCTTTAAAATCCTCAAGCTTTTGTCCACCTCGGCGTTATTTCTATTTTTCTTAAGTTGTTGAACGGAGCGGATTTGTTTATGTTCTATCTGAGATCTGATTTTTAAAATTTTAGGTCTTTTGGTCTTTTCCGTGTAGACATTGACCCCGATAATTTTTCTTCGCTGAGAAAGCAAATCTGTTTCGTAGCGATAGGCGGATTCCGAGATTTCTCGATGAAAAAATCCTCGTTCTAGAGCCGGTAAAACTCCTCCCACTTCCTGGATACGAGCCATGAGTTCGAGGGCTTTTTCCTCCACTCGGTTGGTGAGAGATTCCAGGTGGAAAGAGCCTCCCAAAGGGTCCGCTGTATCGGAGACTCCGGACTCGAAGGCGATGATTTGTTGTGTGCGCAGTGCCAGCCGGACCGCTTCATCGGAAGGAAGGGCCAGTGCCTCATCGAAAGAATTTGTATGCAGACTCTGAGTTCCTCCCAAGACGGCGGCTAGAGCCTGATAGGTGGTCCGAATGAGGTTGTTTAAGGGCTGTTGGGCCGTCAAAGATACACCTGCTGTTTGACAGTGGATGGGTAAAAATAAACTGGTCATTTTCTGGGCCTTGAATTCCTCCTTCATCATGCGGGCCCAGATTCTTCTGCCTGCTCTTAATTTGGCAATTTCTTCAAAAAAATAGTTATGGACATCGAAAAAGAAGGAGAGGTGGTTGGCAAATTCATCTACTGGAAGGCCTCGTGCCACTAGACGTTGAACATATTCGCGTCCATTGGAGAGCGTAAAAGCCAGTTCTTGAACCGCAGTGGCTCCGGCTTCCCGGATGTGGTAGCCGGAAATGGAAATAGGATAAAAACGAGGGACCTCTTTGACGCAGAACTCAATTGTATCCAGGACCAGGCGCAGGGAGGGTTCGGGGGGAAAGAGATATTCATTTTGGGCGATGTATTCTTTTAGAATGTCCGTCTGAAGCGTTCCTCGGACCCTTTTCCAAGGAACACCCTGTTTTTCGGCTACGATCAGATACATGGCCAGCATTACGGGAGCGGGAAGGTTGATGGTCATGGAGGTGGAAATCTTGGCCAGATCAATCCCTGAGAACAATGTTTCAAAATCGGCCAGAGAGGTTATCGAGACGCCTTCTCGGCCGACCTCCCCTAAAGCTCTGGGATCATCGGCATCGATTCCCATCAGAGTGGGAAGATCGAAGGCGGTGGATAATCCGGTTTCTCCGTGGGCCAGCAGATACTTAAATCTTTGATTGGTTTCTTTGGCCGTCTTATGGCCGGCGAATTGACGCATGGTCCATGGTTTCACTCGATATCCGGAGGAGATTAACCCTCGCGTGAAAGGATATTGTCCCGGGTCCCCAAGATGTTCCTCATACGAAACACGGGAGAGGTCGCTGACTCTTGACTCCGGGCTCACAAGGAAAAAGAAGAGCCGCAGGCGCAGCTGGATGAGGCGTTGGGGTTTTTTATTTCAAAGCCGGATGTCATCAAACTCTGGACATAATCAACGGTGGAGCCGTTGAGAAAAAAATAGGATCGGTTGTCCACCGCTACTTTTGCTCCATCCTGTTCAAAAAACTTGTCTCCTTGAGCGGAGAGGTCCGATAGTTCAAATTCATACGAAAAACCTGAACAGCCGCCGGGGAGCACGCGAATTCTTAGAAAGGCGTTGGGTTGATTTTTTTTATCGGCGAGTTCTTTGATTTTTTTGGCGGCCAAAGGGGTAAGGGTGAGCATGGAAGATTAGAAGGAATGACTTTGTCCACAGCCGCAGGATTTTTTGACGTTGGGATTATTTATTTTAAAACCGGCGCCGGTAGTATCCTCGGCATAGTCCACCGTGCTGCCGGAGAGAAATCTAGCGCTGTCGGAGTCCAGCAGGACCGAAAAGCCGTCGAAGGATATTTCCTGATCTTCTTTTCTCTTGTCGTCAAATTTGAAGACATATTGATGGCCGGCGCAGCCGGCAGGTTCCACCGCAATACGCAGGGATTTCCCTTTGGCTTCCGGTTGGGTATCGAAGAATTCCCGGACCTTAGTGACTGCCGTTTCTGTCAGGGTCAGCATCGTATAAATAGTATACCCCCTCTCGACGGAAAAAGTCAAGTCAAAACAGGGCTCAACTTTACTCAATTTCTGGCAAGCAGGGCCTGACCGAGGTTTGTCCTTGGCCCCCGAACCCCAACAGGGCAACCCCAGGGTTCCCCATCTTCTACGCCGCCTGGCGGCGGCTTTTCCCCTCCCTACGGG
>JACQJN010000241.1 GCA_016205085.1 Elusimicrobiota bacterium
AGCCCAAGGGTTTGGGTGTTTTCTCTAAATTTTCCGTTCAGATCTTGGCTGCCTTGGTTCTTATTTATTTTGATATCCGCATCCATTTTATCTCTCCCGGGTACTTGGCGGGATTCTTAACTGTGCTTTGGGTGGTGGGGGTGACCAATGCCTTTAATATCATAGATATCATGGATGGTCTTTCCGCGGGCCAGGCGGCCGTGGCGTCTTTGGGATTTCTTTTGATTGCCCTTCCTTCCGAATCTGTCTATGTCAATTTTTCTTCCGCCGCCATCTTGGGTGCGGCCTGTGGATTTCTTCCTTACAATCTTTCCCGTCGCTTCAAGATATTCCTGGGAGATTCCGGCAGCCTCTTTTTTGGATTCGTCTTGGCGGCCATTTCTTTGGGGACGGACTATTCCCGGATCAACCCTTTGGGGGTCTATGCTCCTGTCTTTATATTGGGTATTCCCATCTATGAGACGTTGTTTGTGATGGTGATGCGATGGCGGAGGGGGCGATCTCCCTTCATGGGAAGCCGCGATCATTTTCCTCTCAGGCTGGAGGCCATGGGGTTTGGACGTGGAGAGATCGTCATCCTGACCGTTCTGGCCGGACTGGTCCTTTCCTTTTTTGCTTTTTTGGAAACTCAGGTTCCTTTGGCGTGGGGCATGTGGATCTATCTTTTCGCGGGAGGGGAGTTCATCCTTCTGAGTATCGCCATCGCCAGAATTAAAATGGACTAGCGGATAGGGCCCCCGTCTGGGGGACCGCTGGTCCTCGTAGCTCTGCGAAGAGGGCTGGAATTTTATGTTAAAAACGGATGTCTTGATCATCGGCGGGGGGCTGGCGGGCTTAAGCTGTGCGTATCATTTAGAGCGCTCCGGCCGGAGGGTTTCGTATCTTGTTTTGGAAAAGGGGGATCGGGTCGGCGGGTACGCCGGCTCTATTGTGAAGAATGGGTTCATCTTTGATCATACGGGACACCTTCTGCATCTGCATGATCCTTATGGAAAGAAGCTGATTCTAAATCTTTTAAAAGGGAACCTCTATTTACGGGAAAGACGTTCCTGGATTTATTCTAATGGGATTTACACCCGATATCCTTTCCAGGCCAATACCTATGGGCTTCCGCAGAGAGTCATTGAAGACTGTGTCGTTGGATTTTTAAAGACCGCGGGACAAGGCTCTAACCACCGTCTCTTTAAGTCCCCTTCCTTTAAACATTGGGCCCTTCAAACCTTCGGAGAAGGAATATGCAAGCATTTTATGTTTCCCTACAATGAAAAGCTCTGGCGGGTTCCCTTGAATCGGATGACGACGGAATGGCAGGGCCGCTTTGTCCCCAAACCGAAACTGGAAGAGGTTCTGTACGGCTCTTTAACCGATCAGAAAAAATTCTTTGGATATAACGCCGCGTTTCGATATCCCAAACGGGGAGGCATTCAGTCGTTGCCGGACGCTTTGGCGCAGCGCATCCAAAATCTTCACCTGGGAGCCCGGGTGACTCGCGTGGATTTAAGAGAGCGCGTGGCCCAGGTCAATGGGGTCGGGGAGATTGCGTTTAAGTTCTTGGTCAACACGGCTCCTTTAAATCGGTTTGTGGATTTGATTTCCTGGGTTCCTTCTTCCGTTCGAGAGGCCGGCCGGCAGCTCAGGTTTACGGATGTCTACTGCCTGAGCCTTGGCGTCCAACGGGCCGGTGTGTCCGACAGGCATTGGATCTATTTCCCCGAGAAGAGATTTAATTTTTATAGGGTTGGGTTTTCCACTAATTTTTCCCCGCATGTGGCTCCGCCGGGAGCGACCTCCATGTATATAGAACTGTCGCGCAGGCCTGGAGAAGGTATTGATCTTGCTCGCGAGGAAAAAAGAGCGCTGGAAGGTCTTCGATCTTGCGGGATTCTAAAGAGCTCGGATCGCTTGCTGGCCAGGCACTGGATTCCCATGCCGTGCGCCTATGTCCTCTACGACTTTCAGCGTGAACGGGCTCTACATGCGATTTTCACATACCTCCGTGGCCAAAAAGTGGAATCCATAGGGCGGTATGGGGCTTGGAAATATTCTTTCATGGAGGAAGCCATTCTGGATGGCAAAAGATGCGCCCAAAAAATATTGGGCGTCGCTCCCAAATCCAGCCAGAAGCTTCCCGAGGTGGAACTCAAACCGCTGAAGTGACCAATTTCTGCATGGCGGAACGGAGAGATTCCCTATTTTTTTCCGCCAGCGGCGTCAGGGGCAGGCGCACTTCTTCCGAGCACAGATGTAGCATTCCCATGGCCGCCTTGATGGGGATGGGGTTTGTTTCTATGAAAAGGGTTTTGACGAACGGAAATAGTTTGAGGTGCAGCTCTTTGGTCCGTGTTCGGTTTCCCTCCAGAAAGGAAGTCACCAGTTCGGAGACTTCTCTGGGGCATAGGTTTGCCGCTACCGAGATGACGCCTTTGGCTCCCACTGCCAGCATGGGAAGCGTCAAAGAATCATCTCCGGAGAGCAGGCAGAAATCAGGATGCACCAGACTCAATATCTCGCTGACTTGATCCAGATTCCCGGAGGCTTCCTTGACCCCCACGATATTTCTGCACTCTTTAGCCAATCGGGCTAAAGTTTGGGGTAGCATGTTGACGCCTGTTCTTCCCGGAATATTGTAGACGATCATGGGAAGCTTCGTGGAAGCGGCTATCTTTTTAAAATGTTGCAGCATGCCTTCCTGGGTGGGCTTGTTATAGTAGGGGACGATGACCAAAAGCCCGTCCACTTTAAGTTTTTCCACTTTCTGAACCATTTCCACCGATTTCCAGGTGGCGTTTGTCCCCGTGCCGGGGATCACCGGAATTTTCCCTTGGGCCTCCTCCGTTACGATTCGGATCACCTGGATATACTCTTCCGGGGTGAGCGTGGCTGCTTCCCCCGTAGAGCCGCAGGGGACAAGTCCGTGGGTGCCGGATTTGACATGCAGGGCGACCAGTCGCCTCAAAGCCTCCGCATCCACTTTTCCTTTCTTAAAAGGGGTGACCAGTGCCACAAAAGAGCCTTGGAACATAGGTTCATTATATCAATTACCAGCGGTAGGAGAGGGAGATGCGGTGGACGTTGCCCAAATCTCCAAAGGGGGTGATGGCATAGTCCATCCTGGAGCCCAGGATCGAGATGCCGATTCCTGCGGCAACCCCTCCAAAGGCTTGGCGGCTGGATATCCCCAATTGGGAGAGGTAACCCCCCCGCAGGGCTAGGTTGGGCAGTATTTGATACTCCGTGCCGAAACTGACATCCGTCGTGCGTTCTCTGGGCTTTTGCTTGATGTCCATAGCTAGGGATACGGCTTGGAAAAAGGGATAGGCTAATCCCGCCGCAAACGTCAGCGGCAGGGGATCCCTCTGCTCGGCAAATTTCATCCCCGGACCTATATTTTGCGCGGAAAGTCCCAAAGAAACGGGAACTTGAAGAAAAGAGACGGGTATTTGTCTGATAAGTCCTAAATCCACGGCGAAGGAGTGTGCTTGGTAGGAAGCGATCTGGCTTTGTATGAATTTTAGACCGAAGCCCAGATGGCTGTTTCCGATCGGTTTTCCAAAAGCCAACGTCAGGGCTTGGTCGTAGGCTGAAAAATCCCCGTTCTTTTGTCCGGAGTCCGATCTTCCATCGAATCTGGGTTGGGAGAGGCGGGCGAGGCCTAAGCCCCAATTGCCCCGCTGCGTGGGCAGGCCAAATCCCACAAAATCGTATCGGGTATCCAAAAGCCATTGGGCGTGTGTTGCGGCCAGCTCGCGTCCCTGCATCCGGGAGATACCGGCCGGATTCCAATGCAGGGAAGCGACATCGGAAGCCATGGCGGTATAGGCGTTTCCCATTCCCACCGGCCTGGCTCCCACCGCAATGTTTAAGAAATCCGCGCCGGTGTTTATTGTAGCGTGGGAGAACCACGGGAAGGCCGGGGCCATGGAAAGCAGAAAAAGACATGCCTTTACTTTTCTCATTTAACGTACCACCGCAAATTTCCCAGTCCTCTTTTGCGCGGAACTTCCCGACTTCTCTGCCGTCACCACGTAAAAGTAGATTCCGCTGGGGATATGGTCTTGCCAACGATACTCCGACGCTCCTGAAAAAGCCGCCTCATGAGCCAGTTGGCCCGAAAGGGTGTATATTTTCAGCTGAATCCGATCCGCGTTGTTGGCCTCTACATGAAAAACGGGGTCCTTTCCCGGAGGAACAGGGTTGGGATAGGCATAGACCTCTCCTAAAACCATCTCTCCGGAAGAAGGGACGGCGGCGGACTCAATGAGAGATCCTAGGATGGTGTATATGGAGAAGTGGGTCGTCTGAGCGCTGACAGTTCTGCTCAATGTATCCACCCTGGATTCCAGGGGTTCCCAGTCCATTTTCAGCGGGTTCCAGTAATGGATTTTTAGATCCTCGTCCCGGAGGCTCTGGGGCAGGGCGTTCGGGTCGTAGGTCAGCGTGATGGTCACCGGTTTCTCAAACACGGTTCCCGAGGGGCCGTACTCCACTCCCTCCCGGATTTTTTCCAGATTCTTTTCCTTTAGCCGGTTCTGTTTGGCGGTTTCTTCTTCGGTGGATTCGGATTTTTCGCCCTCTATGGTTATTTCTAATTCTTGATTCAGGGCGCCATGGGGAATCTCCACTTTGACCTTGTCTTCCCTCTCCACAATCCCGCCTGAGGAGCCGATTTTCGATTTTTTGGGCGGCGGCGGCAGATCGACAACCAAGGACGTATCCGGCAAGCCCAGTTTGAGGATGCGGTCATTCTTTCTGTCGGTGATATAAAGATGGCTTAAGGCGTCCAGCGCCACTCCGGAGGGATGATGCAGACCCATGGAAGATCCAAACGCCAGGACAGAGTTTTGGAAGGGATCGATTTTGCTAATTCTTTTGTTTCCTCTCTCCGCGATGTAGAGGTATCCTAAGGGGCTCATGGCGACCCCCCGTGGATTTTTAAATGGCTGTGTCCAAAGGAGAAGTCCCTGGGAATCAAAAGCGAGCAGCCTGTCGTTCTCGGCGTCTGTGACATACACATGATTGGAGCTGTCCAGGGCGATTCCGAAGGGTTTGGATTCTTCCTCATCCTCTTCCGGCTCTTCCTCGGAAGGATTGGAGGTCGGGGCTACCTGGTCCAATTTTATTTGAAATAAGAAATTCGCATGGAGATCGAAAACTTGGATGCGATTGTTGTTTTTATCGGCGACCGCGATCCTATCGTGAGATACCGCGATGCCGGTGGGTTTGTTGAATTCCCCCGGATTCTTTCCCGGCAAAAATTTTCCCTTTGGATTGGTC
>JACQJN010000242.1 GCA_016205085.1 Elusimicrobiota bacterium
ATATGCAGGAATCTACGAATAAAAGGACTTCCATGAGCAACTACTTACCAACTTATCAACTTTCCTAGTATCATCGTATCAACGTATCAACTAGATTAATTTGTGCTCTTTGAGCTTCTCCACCAACTTTTTGGCCTTGTCCTCAATAGTGGCTCCATCAAGCCTTGTTCCCTGGGGCCTGGAGGGAGGAAGAAATCGTTTGGCCACCACGGTAGGAGAACCCTGCAATCCGACTTTAGACCGGTCACAGCCCAATTCCTCCGCGTTCCATTTGGAGATGACCGCCTTCTTGGAAGCCATCTTCCCTTTTAGAGAAGGGAGTCTGGGCTCATTGATTTCTTTAACAACTGAGAGGACTGCCGGTAAAGATACCTCTAAAATATCGGAACCATCCTCCATCATCCGATGAATCTTGACCTGCTTCTCATTTACCTCTTCTATCTTTTTGACATAAGACACGCTGGGCCAATCCAGCCAAGCGGCTATGCCCGGCCCCACCTGTCCCGCATCGCCGTCGTTCGTCTGTTTGCCGCAGAGGATCAGATCTATCTTGCCTTTGGTCTGGATCAGCTTCTGGATGCCTTTGTGAAGGGCGTAGCTTGTGGCGAAAGTATCCGACCCATCGAATTCCTGTCCGCAAATGTGAAAGGCCTCATCGCATCCCCGCGCAATGGCTTCTCGCAACACCTCCTCTGATCGGGGCAGCCCCAGAGTCAAAGCCCCGCACCACGAACCGGGGATCCTCTCCTTGAGGCGAATTCCCTCTTCAATGGCATACTCATCAAAAGGGTTGATTCCCCAATTGACCCCATCCGATTTTAAGAGACCCGTATGGGAGTCAATTTGGATGTTGGCCGTCGCAGGAGTCTGTTTAACGCAAACAATAATGTTTAATGGCATCAGGCGGGGACTGGCTCCAAATGCTGTTTTGAGGCCAGCTCCTTAATCATCATCATCGCGATTTCATTGCGCTGGATCTGGTTCGTCCCCTCGTAGATTTGAGTGATCTTGGCATCCCGCATGTACTTCTCCACGGGAAAATCCCGCATGTACCCGATCCCGCCGCACATCTGCACGCAATCCGTTGTCACCCGCATCGCCATGTCCGAACAGAACAATTTGACCATTCCGGATTCCTTGGTCCAGCGCCGCGCATTCATGTTCTGCATTTCTTCATGCACCGTTGTCTTATTTTGGACGGCCTTCTGAACCGCCACCTTTAATTCCTTATCCATGGCTCTGGCCACCGAATACAACAAGGCGCGGGCCGCCTCAATCTGGGTCGCGCAGTCGGCCATCATATGCTGGATCGCCTGGAAACTGGAAATGGTTTGACCGAATTGCTTGCGAACTCTGATGTAGGCAAGGGTCTCATCCAATGCCCCTTGAGCGATTCCCAGCGCCTGCCCCCCCACTCCGGGCCTGGAATAATCAAATGTCCCCTGGGCTACAAACAAGCCGTATCCTTCCTTGCCCAGCATATTCCCCTTGGGAACGCGGCAATTCTGAAAAACCAATTCATAGGTCGGGCTGGCTCGAATACCCATCTTGGTTTCCTTTTTGCCAAAACCAAAACCCGGCGTTCCCTTCTCCACCACGAAAGCAGATATCCCCCGAGCCCCGCGAGTGGGATTGGTGGAAGCAAACAAAACATAGGTCTCCGCCACTTTACCGGTGGAGCAAAAATTCTTTATCCCATTGATGACATAGGTATCCCCGTCTAATTTCGCGGTGGCCTTGGTTGCCGTGGCGTCACTGCCCGCTTCAGGCTCCGTGATGGTGAAGGCCCCCAGTTTTTTTCCGCTGGCCAGATCCGGGATCCATTTCTTTCTCTGTTCTTCCGTTCCAAAAAGCATGATGGGAATGGCGGCTAGAGCGGAAGTCGCCACGCACAAAGCGATCCCTCCGCAAGCCCTTGCCAGTTGCTCCACCGCCAGGACCAATTCCAAATTACCTCCCCCCAGGCCTCCATAGGCCTCAGGCAAATAGACCCCGAATAAATCGGACTTTTTAAATTCCTCCACCACCTCATAGGGAAATTCTTCCGTCTGATCGTAATGCTCCCGCACTGGCTTCATCTTTTTCTGGCCGATTTCGTAAGCCAACCGCACAATTTCCTTCTGCTCATCCGTCAATGCATAGTCCATCATAATATAGCCTCCAAAGGCGTTCTATGGCTCTCTGGTTCTATTGTTCTTCTGTCCGACAAAGAGCTGTACCATTGTAGAACCATAGAACTGTAGAACCCAATTAGTCATTTTCATTAAGCTTGTTCAAAGCGTCCCAGGCCGCGGCCTGCTCCGCCTCTTTCTTGCTCTTGCCAACCCCCATACCGAGAGCTTTGGTATTCAATTTAACCGCAACCACGAAAGTCTTATCATGATCAGGGCCTGTCGCCCTGGTCAGCTCATATTCAGGCGGCAACTTATACTTTTTTTGAAAAATTTCCTGGAGGCGGCTTTTATAGTCTGTCTCCTTAAATCCACCCTCCTGATCCGCCAACCAGCGGTCCACGAAACGGAACGCGGCCTCAAATCCCCCATCCAAGTAAATGGCCCCGATCAAAGCCTCGACCACGTTGGCCAGGATGCTGGCGCGCTGCCTGCCCCCGCTCGCATCCTCTCCGGCACCAAGCATCAGATAATTGCCCATATTCAGCTCTTTGGCCCACTTGGCCAATGCGGCCCTGGATACCAAAACTGATTTTCTCTTGGACAGTTTTCCCTCATCCTCGGATGGGTATTTTTCATACAGGCGATGAGCCACGACAGCGGCCAGAATGCTGTCTCCCAGGAACTCCAGCCGTTCATTGTGACGGGAATGGTTCTTTTCGGCGGCATGGGATTTGTGAGTGATCGCCTCCGTCAGCAAAGAGGCGTTTCTAAATGAAAATCCAATGACCTCCTGTAAAGAGCTTTCGTTTGTCAAAGATCACCCTTCGCGCTTTGACCTTCGCGCCTATCTTTATTTCTTTGCGTGAGACTTGATATAATCGACGGCCTGGCCGACCGTCTGAATTTTCTCCGCCTGTTCGTCAGGAATCTCGGTGTCAAATTCCTCCTCTAAGGCCATGACCAACTCAACCGTATCCAGGGAGTCCGCTCCCAGATCATTTACAAAATGAGCCTGGGGAGTGACCTCGGTCGCATCCACACCCAACTGTTCTACAATGATTTGCTTAACCCGATCTTCTACGTTGTTTGTCCCCGCCATCGCTATTCCTCCAGTGTTTTAATTGTCTTTATAAGTACATCCCGCCATTGACTCCCACCACCTGCCCCGTCACATAAGAAGCATCATCGGAAGCCAGAAAGAGAATCGCCTTCGAGATATCCTCAGGTTCCCCGAATCTTCCCACGGGAATCATCTCATAGAGTTTTTTCTTGGCTTCCTCAGGCAAAATATCCGTCAAGCGCGTCTTGACAAAACCCGGAGCCACCGCGTTGATCAATATATTGCGGGAGGCGAACTCCCTGGCGCAAGCCTTTGTGAAAGCGATCAGACCCCCCTTGGAAGCGGCATAGTTGGCCTGACCCGGATTGCCCATCTGCCCCACCACCGAGGCGATATTGATAATACGACCGTGTCGAGCTTTCAACATGGATTTCACCGCCGCACGCGTAAAGTTGAAAGCCCCCTTCAAATTGATATTCATGACCAGATCCCACTCCGCATCCGTCATCCGCAGAAGAAGATTGTCCCGGGTAATGCCGGCATTATTCACTAAAATATCCAGCTTCCCAAATTGATTCAGCGTCTGATTGACAACGGATTCGCAATCAGCCACAGCCGTCACGTCCGCCTTGAGTCCCAACGCGCCTTCGCCAAGAGCCTGGGCCGTGGATCGGACCAATCCCTCCTCCACATCGCATACCACCACCCTAGCTCCTTCCCGCAAAAAAAGTTCGGCTGTCGCCCGTCCAATGCCTTGAGCCCCGCCCGTAATAATGGACACTTGATCTTTTAATCTCATTGCATCAATTATGCCAAAGCCCTGGAACCCGCCTAGTGTTGCGACCGAATAATTGTTGCATTTTTGGAGGTCTCAGATTTGAGCACAGTTCAAGGCGCGAAGACGAAGGCTTATCAGTAAAACAGATAAGTCTAGGATGAGCAACGCCGAAATGGGCCAAAGATGGACCTCCTCTCCGAGGCGGGCCGCTTTCGCCTGCCTCCTTTGTTCTCGCCGGCTCATGTACTCTTCGAGTACACCACGCCGGCTCGGGCCTAGGATGCAAGACAAAATCGGCTCCGCCAAAAACACAAGAATTATCCGGTCGCAACACTGGATTTCATCGCATCCAAAGAATCCCGGATTTGCTCGTTGGCATGGGCCTCCACCAAGCTTTTTGCCAAACGAATGGCGTTAAAGATAGCTTTTGCGTTGGACTTGCCATGACAAACGATAGAAACACCGTTGACTCCCAAAAGAGGAGCACCCCCATACTCATCATAGCTTAATCTTTTCTTCAACTGCCGAAATCCTCCCTTCATCAAGAGGGCCCCCAGTTTATTCAAAGGAGACTGGTCCACCTCTGAGCGCAGCATTTGGAAAATGGCGCCGGCAATTCCCTCCGTCAATTTGACACATATGTTTCCCACAAATCCATCGCACACCACCACATCCACGATCCCCTGGGGGATGTCTCTGCCTTCAACAGGACCGAAAAAGTTGAGTCCGCTATGCTTGAGAAGAGGGATAGCCCCGCGCGTCAGTTCATTTCCTTTTGACTCTTCCTCTCCATTGGAGAGGATACCCACCGACGGGCTCGAAATTTGAAAGATGTATTTAGAATAGAGAGAGCCCATCATGGCAAATTGCAAAAGGTGCCAGGGTTTACATTCGGTGTTAGCCCCTGCGTCCAGAAGGACCGTCGTTCCCTTGAGGGTAGGGAAAGGAATCGCCAGGGCCGGCCGCAAAACTCCCGGGATTCTCTTAAGATGCCACAAGGCTGCCACCATGGTGGCTCCTGAATTCCCCGCTGAAACGATGGCCGCCGCTTGTCCTTCCGCCACAAACTTTGTTCCCAGCATGATAGACGCCCCCGGTTTTTCTCGGCAGGCGGTGGTAGGCTCTTCTTCCATCTGGACGCACTGATCGGTATGCACCACCCGAATCTGCGGATGATGATCCAACCCGGTGACGCGTTTAAGTTCATCTCGGATCAAAGAAGAAGGACCCAGCAAATCCAGTTCACAATCTAATTCCTGGACGGCTCGTACTCCCCCCTCCAGATTAGGTCCGACTCCAAAATCTCCGCCCACCGCATCCAGAGCGATCCTCACCCCACCACCTCCATGGACATGCTTTTAGCATGTCCCAAATTAACCCAAGCTTCGCATGGAGGTGGTGGGGTCACTTGGGCGGTTCTTCCTTCTTCTTTTCCTTCTTGGGCACGATGAGCTTGCCATCATAAAATCCGCAAGAAGAACATACGCGATGGGGG
>JACQJN010000243.1 GCA_016205085.1 Elusimicrobiota bacterium
TCTCTATTCTTCAGGGACGAAGGGAGCCTGGCTGGGTTTCGCGGTGGGTCTGTCTTTATTTATCTCGGTGTACACCTATTTCTTTCTGCGCGAGCAATTTCAGAAGATAAAGCATTGGATTTTGGGGATTGCTTTGGTGATTCCTTTGGCATCGCTAGGATTGGTGTTGTCCTATATCCATCGGACGGATCCGGGCCGGATGACTTCCGTTCGATTTAGGCTGCAGACTTGGCTGGCCACTTGGGAAATGATCCAAACCCAGCCTTTGATCGGAACAGGGGTGGGGAGCTTTAAGGTCATCTACCCTGCTTTTAGGCGCCCTACCATCTTCATTATCGAAGGCAAGCACAATACCGAGACGGACCATGCCGAGGATGAATATCTGGAGCAGTGGTTTGACAACGGGATAATCGGGTTCGGGATTTTTTTGTGGCTGATCGTAAGCACGTCTTTGGCGGGGTTTCGGGCGTTAAATCAGCTGACTTCCCAATTGGTTCAGAAGGGGGGGCGCCCCCCTCCGCGGGCGTATGATATTTTGGGGTATCTGGTGGCTTTTCTAGCCATGCTGGCTCACAATTGTTTCGATGTCAGCATGCGATTTGTCTCCTCTGGGGTGTATTTCGGCCTTCTGCCGGGATTGGTTTTAAATCTATCCCGAGGGCAGGGATTGAGATTTCTCTCCGAGCGTTCTCCGGCGGTTTTGCCCCAAGCTGTTTCGGAAAAGCCTTGGCTTTCCTATGGGCTGGCTCTCTTGAAGGTGGGCGCCTGGATTGGACTGGCCTATCTGGGCAGTTTATTATGTCGGGAGTTTCATTTCCTGCAGGGACCTCTTTCCCGCGTGGTCCATGGAGGAGAGACGTTGCAGTGGTGGATCTCCTGGATCGTCTTTTTATGCCTTGTTTTTGGTCTGGTGTTTGCCTTCGGTTATTTAATCTACCAGAGCCGGAATGTTTGGGTTCCTTGTCTGGCGCTGGCCATGTTGGGCCCGATGTATATTTTTTGGGGATATTTCAAGGCGGACGTCCATCATAATATGGCGATTTTCTTTTCCCGGCAGGCAAAATGGAACGAGGCCTTGGAAAACTACTTGAAGGTGAACCGCTTCAACCCCTATTTCATCATGGCCTATTACTTTAAAGGCAATGTCTTTAATGACCGGTTCAATATGACTAAACAGTTTAAGCCCGAATGGGGCGACAAGGCGGGCGAGGCACGGGATGATTTTGAGCGAGCTCTATCCGCTTACGAGGAAGTTCGAAGCTTAGCCCCCAACTATGTTCAAATGCATCATCAGGTGGGGGTGATGTATATGAAGCGGGCGGATTACGCTATGCGGGAGGGGAAGAACCAGGAGGCTGCTTTCTATTTGGATAAGGCGTTGGAAAGATTCCGGATGTACCGGAATCTGGACCCTATTTTCGGTTTGAATTATTACCGCATGGCTCAAATCCATTTGATGCGTCAGGAGTTCGACAAGGCCATCGAGCTGTACGATCAACACATCCAGTCCGTCGTGGACCACGTAGGTCCTTATAACAGGAATCCGGATTTATGCGAAACCTATACCCAAAAGGGGAACGCCTATTTAGTTCGAAAAGATGTGACCCGCGCAGAACAGACGTACCGAAAGGCTTTGGAGACCATCCCCAATTGCTCGGGGGCGCTCAAGGGCTTGGAAACACTCAAGGGACCGTAAGGAAATAATGTGAACATTTTGGAAGCCGAGGTTGGATCAGATGCAAGGCCCGAGCCGGCGCGGTGTGCCTGGAAGGTACATAAGCCGGCGAGAACACAGCAGATGGCCCAAGATCGGCTTCCCCCGAAGGGGCTGGGTGCTTTTGCCCCATATTTTTGCGTGTCCTCGCTAACGTACTTTTCAAGTACGCGTCGCTGCGGGCCGCTTCAATCTGGGTCGAAAATCACCTTAGCCAAATGCTCAAATTATTTTCTTACGGTCCCTCAACGTGGCTGAGAGACTTCATCAGCTGCAGCGCTTTTTCTTAGTGCTGGCTGGTTTCGCTTGTCCTCTTCTTTTTTATACCGATCTCACACGCAACCCCTATTACACCCAAATCGCAGGACTGAATATTCTCATGTGGCTTTGTTTGGGGTGCTGGGTGTGGAGCAGTTTCCTGTTAAAAAAATGGGAGATTCCTAAAACCGTTCTGGATATTCCCTGGCTGGGATGGTTGGGTGTTTGCCTGGTCAGCGGGCTGGTTTCCTATTGGGGGCACGCTGTTTTTTTTAGGCCCGCCATTTTCAACGAAGGATTTCGTATCGGACTTTTTACTGTCTCCAATGCTGTGTTGGTATTTTATTGGGGGGCGTGGATCGGCATGTCTAAAGAGGAGAACACGTCTTCCGTTCGGGGATGGTTTTTATTTCTGATGGTGTGGAGTTTTCTTTGGTTTTTGTTTCCTCACCTACGCAAAATTCCTGCGACTCCCGGCACTTGGGATCGTGTCTGGGATCCTTATGGTGGAATTTTATGGCTGGGAGGGATCGTGATGGTCTGGAGATTGACCCGCAAGGGATCCCCATGGGATTTTTGGAATCTTTTGATGGCCACCGGTTTTTTAGCCGCCGGCTACGGGATTCTTCAGTATTTTGGAGTGGAGATGGTGTGGCCCAAGAGATTGGATCCTTATGGAGTCCGCGCCGTTTCCACGTTCGGGAATCCCAATTTTCTCTCTTCTTATCTGGTGGTTTTGCTTCCCATGGCGGCGGTGTTTTTTCTCCAGGCCCGCTCTCTGGAGGAAAAAATTTTTTATGGGCTCTATTTTTTGACGTATGAGGCTTCCATCGTGTCGAGCTTGACGCGCTCTTCCTGGTTGGGGGCTTTGGCGGCTTTAGGGTGCTTGGGATTTTCTCCTGCCTGCCGCCGAGCTTTTAGGGAGAACCGCAAAGAGGTGGCGGTCTTGGGAACGTTGGCTCTCATTTTGATTTTTATGTGGCCTACCGGCGGATCCTCCTCGATGACTGTTTTGGGCCGGGTAAAGGAGCTCAAGGAAATTCTGCCCCAGGCTCGTTTGGAGGGTCCCGGCCCTTACAGCCCCTGGTATCAGCGGTTGTTGATCTGGGTTTGTTGCTGGCAGATGGGATTGGAAAATCCTCTTTTGGGCAAAGGATGGGGCGTGTTGGAGTTATTCTATCCCTTTTACCAAGGCCCGAATCTTTTAGCGTTGGATATTTTCAGAACCTTGCGCACCCATGCCAACAA
>JACQJN010000286.1 GCA_016205085.1 Elusimicrobiota bacterium
ATCCTGACCTCCTCAAGGGAAGACAAGGATCGACTTGCAGGCTACATCTCCGGTGCCAACAGCTACGTGCGCAAGCCTATCGAGTTTGCGGAATTCGCCGATGCGGTGCGGCAGCTCGGCCTCTATTGGCTCATCCTCAACGAACCGCCACCGAAATAACCAACCCCGAACTCATCGCTTGCCGCAATGTGCCGACACTCGTTGACGGTCCGTCTTGATACTGCAAATCCGTATTTGGAGGCTAACTTCTTTCGGAGCGTCTCGTCCGTTTTATTGCTCTCCTCTTCCTCGAACAACTCCCGAATGGCTGACACCACCATATCTCTCCGGTTGGGCAGAAAGGCAGAGATGGGAAACTCCTTATTCCAGGGCGTCAGCAGGCTGCGGGACCGGATAGCCCTCGTCACGGTGCTGGGATGCACGTGAAGGCTTCTAGCCAGCGCGCTCTGGGGCAGCGGGACAAGATCCGTTTTCCTTTCCGATTTTAGAAATCGAGACTGGGTTTCCAACACGGTCTGAAGGATACGCCAAAGGGTGTTATGCCTTCCATTGATCATCTCCAGCGTACCCAGGAGCTTGCGCAACCGTTGTTTGTCCTCCGCCTGAAGTTGTCTGGAGGATTGTAGGCTCTTGATGCCTTCGTAATCTATCTCATAGCGCCCACGGGCCAGATGAGGCAGAAGCCAAGCGAGGTGAGGCTTGTGGTCTGCCCATTCTATCTTGGCGATGCAGGTGCTATGTTCAGCGGCTGGTTGCGGCAGATTTGTTTGGGGAGCGTGGAGCGAGAGAAAATAAACAAACGCGCGTACGGTTCTCGCTTCTTCTGCGGATATACCGCATCGGAAGGTGGTTTCCTCCAGGCTCAAGCCTTCCTCCTCGTACAGGAAGTGTCGCTCAAAGGCTTCCTGCCCCATCCTCTGGATACATTCCATCTCGGTTTGGAACTGGGACCAGTCGATATGCCATGAATCCGGGGCTTCCTGGAGATCCGCTCGGTCATAAGGCCAAAGGAAGCGTGTGGAAGGGAACCTGACTCGCCTGATGAAGGGGCGGATTTTCTCAAAAAGCGGATCACGCTCCACTTCGGCGATCAGCCGCGCGACGTGGGGCTCAGGCATGGCGAGCATCTGGATGGTGCGGAGGCGCAAAGCCAGTCTCTGCTTCGCGCGAGGCAGTCCCGACACGCGAAGCCCCGGAGTTGAGAGTGAGTGTTTCAGCGTCATCGGCATAAAGGCTTTAGGAAAAGATACCATAGCAAACAACCGCATGACGCGCCCAGCGCGAACAAGAATTTACCGTTCATTTCCTGCAGCATCCACTCATGGGATTGCATGAATCCAATTGGTTGCGCGCCGCGGCCTACTTCTTGCGCACCAAGGTTTCGGCTCGCCTGTTTTGTTGCCAGCATTCCTCGACATTTTCCTTACAGACCGGCAGCTCCTCACCGTAGCTGATAGTGGACATGCGGCCCATCCTGATCCCCAAGGCCTTGTAGTAATCCCGCACCCTGACGGCGCGCCTCTGGCCCAGCGCCAGGTTGTACTGGGTTGTGCCGCGCTCATCGCAGTGTCCCTGAATCTGGAACCCTACCTTGGAATTTGTTTTAAGCCATTCCGCATTCCTCTTCAGGGCCGCCCTTGCCTCCTCATTGAGCTCAGCCCTGTCATAATCGAAGTAGATCGTGGCGAGCTCAGGTGAGGGTATAAACTTCTTTCCCCGAAGGGAAGCCTCCTGTTCTTCCATCTCCGAGCCGCCCTGCGTTGCCTCGGACTGTTCAGTAGAAGCGTTTTTTTTGACGGTTCTTCCGGCGCATCCTGATAAGATGACCAGGACTGCTAGGGCGTAAAAGAGCGTTGGATAAATCCATCGGTTCATCGCACAACCTCCTTTTTCTGTTTCTGTGCAAATTTGGACTTTCTGGTTGCCAGTCGTGCAGCATCTATAGCGACTTTTGCCGAATTCAGAGAGCCCCAATAGATTCCTGATGAGAACCTATTCCTGGCCAGGCGAATATCCGATCTGGCTTGGCTTAGCAGGTCAGGTGCATGGATGTCTGCTTCTACTGCTTCGGCCATCTTGATCTCAGTCGCGGCTTCTTCGATGGCTTTCTGTGCTTGCTTCCTTGTTGTCTCGCCAGGAGCCTTGCCTGTCCGGCCGGTGGCGCACCCCGCCGCAAGCCAGACTCCAACTATAAGCAGACCTATGCCCATCATAGGATGCGACTGAATTTTCAGATCGGGATTCATAGGATTAGGCAGACCCATGTTGCCTATTTCTTGATCTTTGTCTTTTGTTTTCTTTCTGCTTCCTTACGTTTAGCTTCCTCCGATTTGTCCCGTGCTGCACGGGCCAAAGAGCTGGCGGACTGGGCCGAGCTGCGTGCTGGGGAGTAATCTTTCTTTTGAAACTTCTCTTTTGCAGTTCTTAATTGTGATTCGGCTTCTCGCAGTTCGGATGAGGCGGGCCATGCACTTCCCGCGTCTTTAGCAGCTTTGATGTCTGATTCGGCTGTCTGTATCCACTTTTCGGCTGTAGATTGATCATTCTTTCTGGCGGCAAGGCCTGCACATCCAGTTCCTAAGGTCAATGCTAATAGTAGAATTCCCGAGGCGCTTGATTTCATGGATGCTCCTCCTTATTATTTATTTGGACTTTTTCTTTGTTGTTTTTCCAATCTTTTTGGTTTCGGCTTCGATTTTAGCCTGTCTGGCGGTCTCGCTAGCGCTCTGGGCTTCTCTCTTGGCTGTCGAGTAGGCTCCGTTCTTGAAGCTCTTCTCGGCCTTCGTCAGCTTGCCCTCCGCATCCTTTAGTGTCTTGTATGCCAGGTTTTGCGCCCCAGCTTTTCTCGCGCTGGATATGGTGAGATTGGCCTCATCTATGGCCACGACAGCCTGCTCCTTGGATTTGCTGCAGCCTGACAAAGCAGCCAGCGTCAGACCGCTGAACACAATCAGCCTTAGCATTTTGAGTTGATTTCTTAGCATGCTCTTTTCTCCTTTGCCTGCGATTCTCTGTTTTATTCCATATGGAATTCCAGCATCTCTATAACATGCAATTTTTCCGCCAAAGCCGAGAAAATCTCTTTAAAGCGTAAAAAGATGGAGAATGAGACGATTAGCGATAAATGTGTGGTAAATTTACCACGTTGCTCTGGTAAATTTACCTGGTTGAGGTGGGAGATTCTTCCCTGGGAGTGATGCCGTGTTTCTTCAGAAGTTCGTAAAGATTCTTACGGTCCATCTCCGCCAGTTGCGCGGCATGGGTAATATTGTCCTTGGACCGTTTAAGCAGTTCTATTAGGTAGGTCTTCTCAAAGGCTTCCAACACTTTTTGCTTGGCTTGCCGGTAGGAGGCGGTTCCCCATGAGTTCAGCCCCGGTGGAACCGGGTCTAGGGCTAGGCTGCACGGTAGAAGTTCAGCTCCTATTCTGGAGTTTCCGCACAGGGCGACCGCGTGCTCGATTGCGTTTTCAAGTTCTCGGATATTTCCCGGCCAGTCGTAGTTGAGCAGGATCTCGAAGGCCTCGGGAGCGAGGGAGAGTTTTTCCTTTCTCTTTTCCGATGAGCGCGTCAAAAAATGTTCAACGAGGAGAGGAATATCCTCCTTTCTTTCCCGTAATGAAGGAAGATGCAAGGGAACGACAGCCAAGCGGTAGTAGAGATCTTCCCGGAATCGACCCCGCCTCACTTCTTCTTTGAGAACCTTATTGGTTGCGGCGATGACACGCACATCCACCTTCCTCGACTCGGCGCTTCCCAGGCGGCGGATCTCGTGGTCTTGGAGGAAGCGGAGAAACTTGACCTGCATGCTTGGCGGCATCTCGCCCACTTCATCGAGAAACACCGAGCCTCCCTCCGCCGATTCAAGAAGGCCCCTTTTGTCTTTCAGGGCATCGGTGAAAGCGCCTTTTGTGTGGCCGAAAAGCTCGCTTTCCAGAAGTGTTTCGGGCAGAGCGCCGCAATGGATGACCATGAAAGGCCTGGCGCTCCTGGGGCTATTGAAATGGATGGCCTTGGCGACAATCTCCTTGCCCGTACCGCTTTCCCCTTGGATAAGGACGGTGACGTCTGACTGGGCAAGTTGAGAAATGAGATGGAAGACCTGCTGCATCTTAGAGCTCTTGCCCACGATTTCTGCGAATCGGTAGCGGGAAGCAAGCTCCGCCTTGAGCCGTTTGTTCTCTTCGATGAGTCTTTGCTTTTCAAGGATGTTCTGCACCACGAATTTGATCTCGTCGTTTTTGAAAGGCTTGGTTAGATAGTCGCTGGCTCCCAGTTTCATCGCCTGCACGGCCGAGTCTATCGTGCCGTGGGCGGTTATGAGAATGACAGGAATTTGAGGAGAAGCGGTCTTGACCGCCTTTAAAACTTCCATGCCGTTCACCCTTGGCATGCGGATGTCGGTGATGACAAGATCGAAGGAATCTCCCTCCATAGTTTTGAGGGCTTCGGCTGGTTTCTCAAAGGAAGACACGCCGTAGCGAGCGTCTTCCAACACGGTCTTCAGGAGCCGGCACATGCCGGGTTCATCATCGATTACAAGGATTTTCTCAGATTTTGGTTTCATGTTCGGCTTTGGAGAAAGGCAGAAGGATCGTAAAGGTTGAGCCCTGGCCGGGACGGCTGTCCACTCGGATCGTTCCGCCATGCTGTTCCACCATGGCATAGCTGAGCGGAAGCCCAAGACCGATCCCGTCTTCCTTGGTGGTGAAAAAAGGATTGAAGATGTTACGCAGGTTTTCAGGTGGGATACCAGCGCCTGAGTCACTTACGGACACTGCGATATGGCCGTCGTCCCGTCGTGTTTCGACAGAAAGCCTGCCGCTGCCGGGCATAACTTGGCAGGCGTTTAGGAGGATGTTGAGCAGTACCTGTTTGATCTGATCCCGGTCCACCTCCAATTGGGGCAACGCGGGTTGGAGACCGGTCTGCACCTCGATTCCCTGTGATTTCACCTGGCTTTGGAGGAGAGCCAGGGTTTCCCGTATCAGCTGATTTATGTCCGAAGGTGTCCGTTCGGGCTCCTTGGGCTTGGCAAAGAACAGGACTTCGCGAACCAATTTTTGGCAGCGGGCGGTTTCGCGGGATATCTCTTCCAGATGGGAGTGCCTCGGATCTTTGGGGAGAGTCTTTTCCAGTAGATGTTCGGCAAACCCCGAGATGACGTTCAGGGGATTGTTGATTTCATGAGCCAGACCGGCGGCAAGTTGTCCGATGGCAGCCATTTTCTCGGACTGGGCCAACTGTTTCTGAGATTCAAGGACCCGCTTGTGGGCCTGTTCCATTTCTTCCGTGTGGCGCTTGAGTTTCCGCGTCATCTCGTTGAAAGCGTCGGCAAGTTCGCCCATCTCGTCCCGGCTCGCGGTAGGAATCTGAAAGTCCACTTGGCCTTCGGAAACCTGTTTGACGCCGCGCAGCAGGCTTGTGACAGGCTTGGCTATCTGCTTAGCCAGAAAAACGCCAATCGCTAGGGCGCTCGAGAGGCTCAGGAAGAAGACCAATGTCATAAAATAAAACAGTTGATCGGCGAAGGCGTAAGATTCTGAAGTTGGCTGCCGGACTACGACACCCCACCCTGTTTCCTGTATCGGAGCGAAGGCGGCCAAAACCGAAACGCCCTCTTGGTTGGAGAACTCGATCACCCCTTCGCGCTTTTTCAAAAGCTCCCGTACCGGAGGATTGGCGCTTAGATTCTCCAGCAACCGTTCCCTTTGGGGGTGGACTATGATGTTGCCTTGGGCATCCACAATGTAGGCATAGCCTGACTTTCCGATCCGGATTCCTTCGATTCCCCCCATGCTGTGGTTTTTGAGCAGAATGCCGCCCGCCAGGATTGCTGTCAGCTTCCCGTCGCTGAAGATGGGCGCGCTGATCGCCGTCGCAAGCTCCCCTGTTTTGGATCTGTAGATTTCCGAGAATTGCGTAACGCCGGTTTGTTTGACGCGATGGACGAATTGTTGATATGGCGATCCTGCAAGGAGACGTCGGGTATCGGGTTCTGCTTGATCCAGCATCAATACCTTCCCGCTTAAGTCCAGAATCAGGATTCCATCTATAAGCTCCGTGACTTTAGTCACGAGTGTCACGGCCTCGCGCTGCTTGACGATGTCCGTGCCCTGAATAGCGGGGTGTCTGGCCAAGGCCTCCACCGTCTGTTTTGCCTTGGCAAGGACCTCCTCCGCCTGGGCGGCGATGTTTTTGGCCATCACCAGTTCGTCCTGCTGCTTCTGGAACTTCAGGGCTTGGTAGCTATAGCGGATGGTGAAGTATCCGGTTGAGAGCACAGTCAATATGGCCACTGAGACCAACGCTGCGGTCACCTTGAGTCTCAAACCGAAGCAAGGAAAGAATCGCATGGAAGAATCTCCAGGGATTTATTCTAACAATAGTAGAAGCCATCCGCCAGCACAAGGCACCGTGATTCAACCGGAGAAAAGTTCAAGACGCTCTGTCCAGCGTGTCTTGGCGGGGTAAGGTCTTGAAGAAAGGAGGTATCGCGCTTGGTTTATTTCCGCCTCGGAGTAAGCATCAAATATCCATCCTTCCAGCATTTGTATCGCCATATTAAAAATATCTCTTGACAAGTGTAACCCTATCGGTTACAATACTACTAATGGAGGAAAAATCTATGATGCCAAGAAAGCGACCGCCTACCCATCCGGGAGGAATTCTTACGAGACATTACCTCAAGCCTCTATCGCTTACTGTTTCTAAGGCCTCCGCGGCTTTGGGCGTTTCGCGGAAAACCCTCTCCAAGATCGTCAACGCGCGCGGTGCTATTACCGCCAACATGGCCCTGCGTCTGTCCAAGGCTTTTGGAACGACTCCTCAGCTTTGGCTTAATCTACAGCGGAATTATGATCTCTGGCATGCCTCCCATGAATCAAGATCATGGCAGCACGCACGGGTTCTCATGACCCGCTCCTCTCATG
>JACQJN010000245.1 GCA_016205085.1 Elusimicrobiota bacterium
CTCCACCCGGCCGGCGGTGTCGATGAGCTTCTGGCGTCCCGTAAAGAAGGGGTGGCATGCGGCGCAAATCTCGATCCTGATCTGAGGTTTCGTGGAGCGCGTCGCGAACGTGTTGCCACACGCGCACGTGACCTGAGCCGGCACGTAGGAAGGGTGGATCCCCGTCTTCATGGTTTCCGCTCTGTCGAGCTTCAACCATTTCCTCGCAGACCCGCTACGCGGGTGCCCCTGCTCAGTCATCATACAAAATTATGGGGGTCACCGAATGAGGGCCAGACGTCCTTTGGCTTGGCCCCGGCCACTTTTCACGAGATAGATATACACCCCGCTGGCCACAGGCTGGCCGGAGTCATTCTTACCATCCCACGAAAGAGTAGAAAGGGTTTTCACCAAATCCCCGCTTATATCGTAAATCTTGATCTCAAAACTGGATCCTAAAAGCGACTGGGGAATACCGAAAGAGACTCGTCCTTGCGTAGAGACCCGAAAAGGATTGGGAAATGCAATGGGCGCCTCTTCTCCTTTAAAATCGGACAAAGTGCCTCGACTCACCAGCCGCAATGCCCGGTAAGCGTTGACCCGGCCGAAACCATAGGAAGCGTCGAAACCGACGGAGCCAAAGTCATCCGCCGAGTTCTGGATAAAATCAATCACCTGGATCGTCGTCGCCGTAGGCAAGGCCGACAATATCAACGCCGCCAGTCCCGCCACATGCGGGGCCGCGAAAGAGGTTCCGTTGGCGTTAAATTCATATCCGCCTCCGTTCTTGGTGCCGGTTACCCCCAACCCAGGCGCCGTCACATCCAGCTCAGGTCCCACCGCCGAAAAGGAAGTGACATTACTGGCAGAGTCTGTGGCTCCCACCGCCATCACTCCCGAAATCTTGGCCGGACATTCCACATATTTGTTGACGTTTCCAGATCCCTGGTTGCCCCCCGCCGCCACCACCACGATATTATTGGCCAATGCCAGATTCATGGCATCGGACAATGTGCTGGAACAAACGCAAGGAGTGAATGTACCATCATCAGGTGGACAACCGCCCAAGCTGAGATTGATCACCATGCGGGTTCCCGTGCTTGTGGCCCTTTGAACCGCATACGCCACAGCGCTGGAAAGGGTGATATCACTTGTGGTATCACAACCCGAATCAAAAACCCTCAGGGAAAGAATCTTAGCCCCCCACGAAACCCCCGCCACTCCCGCAGTATTATTGCTCGCTGCAGCCGCCACTCCCGCCACCACAGTTCCGTGGCCGCAGGAATCCGTAGGAGCATCCACCGCCGCAGCTCCAGTAACAGTGTTATAGGACCTAGCACTGGAATGATCCACTTTGCTCCCCACATCCAAATCCAGATGGGTACCATCCACCCCCGTATCAATCACCGCAATCGTAACCGCGCTGGAGTTGCCGACCTCAAACTCCCACGCACCGAAGGCATTGATGCTGGACAGACCATACTGCTGATTGACCAAGGCATCGTTGGGAGTCAGCAAGGGGCGATACACATAGTTGGGCTGGACCTCCGACACTGCAGAATTTTTTTTGTAATGCTCCAGTGCCTGTTCCAGGGTCAGATCCGGCGGCAATTTAAGCAGCGTCCACCCTATTGCAGGGATCTCCCCTTCCTTTTCCGCGCCGATCTCTTGAATTGAGTCGCTCTTTTGAGCATTCGAGGCGCCGGATTTGAATTTGACCAGGACATAACCCTTCGTCGCCCTGCCATAGGTGCGGCCGTAGGAATCCCTGACAGTGACGATGTCGGAAGCAATGGAAAGCAACGGAAGGCGAAGGAAGGCGAAGGAAAGTAAAAGGATAACTAAACTCCTACTTTCCATAGCTTTCTTTAGGCAGTCCATTTTCTTTCTCAATAATGGAAATAAGTTCCTGAATATCCTTCAGTTCGTAATCCGCGCCTGATTCCTGGGTGTGAAATTCATCCCCGTATTTGGCCCACACCGTTTTGATTTTAAGATTCTTGGCCCCCGCGATATCCCGTTCCGCCCAGTCTCCCACCATCAAAGTTTCTTCGGGCTTTACTTTCAAAAGCTCCAAAACCTTCAAGAAGGGCTTGGGGTCCGGCTTCTTGACCCCGGTGTCATCCATCGTGACCACATGATCGAAATAATGATGGATTCCCAATTGAACGATCCGAAGCCAAACCGGAAGGCGCGGCGCATCCGAAACGACCGCCATCTTAATGCCCATCTTCATCAGCTGGGTCAAAGTCAGATGGACATGCGGGTAAAGGGTCATATGGCCTTCCTTGGCCCTGCGGTAGCCCAAAATTCCCGCCGCCAAAATTTTATAATCCACATGGCCGAACTCTTTTAAGAAAACCTTGTCGAATATGTTCTGATCCTCCACCCCTTCCTTCCAATACACATCGAATATCTTCTTGACCATCTCTTCCTTCACCACCGGAAGCCCGGCATCGATCATCGCCTCCACGGCCCCCTCCACCGCCGCGCGCTTCATGCGCATAAAGTCCATCAGCGTATTGTCAATATCGAAAATCACCGCTTTTATCATCACACTCCTAAGCTCCAAAAGAAATTCCGGAGGCTGGCCCGAGATTTACCCTTGGCCCCCGCACCCCAACAGGGCAACCCCAGGGTTCCCCATCTTCTACGCCGCCTAGCGGCGGCTTTTCCCCTCCCTACGGGGGCTACGGGCAAATCCTCGACCAGCCTCTCCCACTTGGACAGGCCCTGTCTTTCCGTACTACGCTCTTTCAAGATATTCCCCCGTCCTCGTATCCACCCGCACGCTGTCCCCCTCCTGTATGAACAAAGGCACCTTGATCTCCACTCCCGACTCCAATGTGGCCGGCTTCGTCATATTGGAGACGGAATCCCCCTTGATCCCCGGAACCGTAGAAGTTACTTTCAACACCACATTAACCGGAAGATCGACCGTAAACAATTTTCCGTTAAAGTAAAGTCCTTCCACTTCCATGTTTTCGGTAAGGAACTTGATGCTGTCCCCTAACTTGGAAACCGGAAGCTCGATCTGCTCATAGTTAGCCTGGTCCATAAAATATGCCATCCCCCCCTGAGTGTACATATAAGTCTTGGGTCTTTTCTCTATGTCCACCGATTTAAATTTATCCTCAGGACGGTAGCTCTTCTCCGTTACGGAGCCGGTATTCAAGTTGCGCAACTTGCATCGCATCACCGCCCTGGACTGAGACATCCGGTGGTGCTGGTATTTTAAGATTTCAAATATCTGTCCTTCATCCTCGAAGATAAGCCCCTCATGAAACTGCGTCGTGGTGATCATGTTATTGCTCCTTGATGGTCATAAGCCATCACTCTTAACGTCAGAATCCTCTTACGGATCGGCGGGTGGGTAGCCAAAATATCCGCCAAAAATCCCTCCTTATTCCCCATCAAACTGCCCTTGGGATCGGCTACGCACAAATGAGCCAGGCCCTGATTGATGGAAGCGGTCGGCGCCGCCGCCTTCTCAATTTTATCCAATGCCGAGGCCAGAGCCAAAGGATTCCTAGTTAGCTCCGCTCCGGATGCGTCCGCCAGAAATTCTCTTTTCCGGGAAACCGCCAAAGCCAAAATCTGGGAAAGAATGGGAGCCAGAATCATAAGAATAATCCAGATGCCGAACAAGATCAAAACGATTGCGCCTGTGCTCCCCTTGCCCTCTCGGCTTCGGCTTCTTCCGCCGGAAGGGCCGAATCTAAAACTTCTGCCCGCCCAGTCGCTCAATAAGGCAATCGCTCCGGCCAGGGCGGCCAATATGGTCAGGAGTCTCACATCATAATTGCGGATATGGCTCATCTCATGTCCGATGACTCCCTGAAGTTCCTCGCGGTTCAGACTTTTCAAAAGCCCTTCCGTCGCCGCCACCACGGAGTTGGCAGGCTTGGTCCCCGTGGCGAATGCGTTGGGGTCGGGATCGGGCACCACATACACCTTGGGCATGGGCAGCCCGGAAGCGGTGGCCATTTCCTGAACGATGTTGATGAATTGCCTCTCCTCAAAAACAGCGGGATCCGCGGGACGCGCCTTGGCCGCCGCCAAAACCATGCTGGGCCCATTCCAAAAACTGTTGGCGGCCATTAAAAATCCACCGATGACAGCCGCAAGCGTCCCCCAAGGAAGATGCAGAGGCGGGTCCATCCCTAAAACAAACACATCAAACCCCAATCCCAGAAATGTAAAAAGAGCGACAAAGACACCCACCATCACCCAGGTCCACCGTTTATTGGAAGTCTGCTGTTCGTATAAATTCACAATTCCACTTTAGGAACTTCCCTCTCCTCTGCTTGAGCCGCCGGAATCTCGAACAGCTCTGTCTGTGAAAATCCCAGGCTTCCCGCGATGAGGTTGTTGGGGAACGTCTGTTGGGCTATATTAAACCGCGTGACCAGATCGTTATAGAACTGTCTGGAAAAGCTGACCTGATTCTCGGTATGAGAAAGCTCCTCCATCAAAGACTTCACGTTCTGGTTGGCTTTCAAATCCGGATAATTCTCCGCGAGGGCCAAGAATCGGCCCAGAACTTGAGTCAATTCTCCTTCCTTCTGAGCGCTCTGCTTGACTCCGGAACCCATCGCCGAAACCGCCTGGTTCCTGGCCTGGATCACCTTCTCCAACGTTGCCTGCTCGAACTTCATGTATCCCTTGACCGCATTCACCAGGTTGGGAATCAGGTCATGCCTTCTCTTCAGTTGCACGTCAATCTGCTTCAACGCGTTGGCTACCTGATTTTTCAAGCTGATCAGCCTGTTGAATGTCAGAACCAACCACGCTACAATCACTCCCAGAACAATCAGAATTATCTTCATTAGATTTCTCCTTTATTTTTCTTTAGGCTCGGCTAGTCGAAGTGGATTCCGGCAAGCAGGGCTGTGTCGCAGGGGCGCATTTAACTCTAGGTCGCCCCGAGACTCAGAGCGCGCCGCGGATGGCGCCGCGTCCATGCGGCCGGAACCACGAGGAATCTGGCCGAGCCTACTGAGTCATGGTATTCCGCTCTGCCGAGCTTCAACCATTTCCGCGTAGACCCCGATACGACATCGGGGTACCCCTACTTGGTCAGAATCCTACTTCCATTTTCTGTCACCAATAACGTATCCTCAATGCGAACCCCAAACTTTCCCAACAGATAAATCCCCGGCTCCACCGTAATCACCATCCCCGATCCAAGCTTCTCCTCCGACTTAGGCCCCACCCGCGGCGGCTCATGGATATCCAATCCCACCCCATGCCCCGTGGAATGGATAAACTTGTCGCCATACCCTTCCCGGGCAATGAGTTCCCGGCAAATACGATCGATCTCTCCCGCCGCCACGCCGGGGCGCACCCGGCGAATCCCCTCCTTTTGCGAGCGTTCCACAATCTGATAAATCTTCTGAAACACACCATTGGGTTTTCCGGTAAAGAGTGTCCTTGTCATGTCGGAACGGTACAGTTTATAGGTGCAGCCGAAATCGATCACCACCGGCTCGTTTTTCTTAATGATCTTTTCAGAACTGCGGTGGTGCGGCAACGCCGAATTAGGACCCGAAGCCACGATCAGTTCGAAAGCCACACCCTCCGCTCCCATCTTCTGCATCAAGTCTTCCAGTTCCAGGGAAACGGAACGCTCCGTTCGGCCGGGACGGATCCTGGGTTTGAGCATGCGGAAGGCTTTGGCTGTCACGGCGCAAGCTTTTTGAATCCTTTTAAGCTCCTCTCCCTTTTTGGTGATGCGAAGCTTGCCCACAATCCCCGCCTTGCCTGTGAATCCCAGCTCCTCCCACTTTTTTCCCAAAGCATAGGTCTCGCGTTCCGAATCAAAACCCACCCTTTTAAATCCCTGGTCCGCCACCGTTTTTTTAATTCCTCCCAGCAAGTCGGCGCCGGCCACCACCTCGCAGCCGGGCACCTCCTGGATAAAGTGGTCCCTCAAGAGCATGGGCAAATAGGCCCAAACCTTCTCCGGGCCCACCAAGAGGGCAAACCCTTCCTGAGGAAAATCAGTCAAAAAATTAAGATCAGCCTGGTGCGTGATGACGTAGCCGTCTAAATTTTCCTGCCTCAAGATCTCTTGTAACTCGTGCCATCTGGAATGATTTTGCATTTAACCCCCCATGAATAACTTTTCCACAAATCCAATATGGTACGCCAAGTATAGACCAAAAAGAAGACTCAGCATCCCCGCTCCTGAGGAAAGTGCCGTCTCTATCTGATACCGTCGAACCACCCACACCATGGAAGCTTCCATGAGACTAGAAAGGAAAAGCATGCCCGTCATCGTGCCTATCCCGAAAATCAAAAGGTACACCACTCCTACTTTTAAGCTTGGAACCGTAGCCAACACAAGCAACGCTAACGCCGCGCTGCCGGCTAATCCATGAACCAATCCCACCACAAAAGAACGCAATACATTGGATCGAGGCCACGCAAAATCCGGCTCATGAGGATGTTCATGAACGTGTTTTCTCATTTGTTCATCAGGAGAAAAATGGTGATGATGTTGGGCCGCTTTATGTCCATGCTCATGGGAATGTCCGGGAATACCAACGTATTCCCACCATTGAAAACCCGCCAACACCCTACGCAGAACTGCGGGTACCAGCCGGGGCCCCGGAGGGGCCCAGCGTGCTAGGTTGCTGATCCCTAAAAAGATCAACATAATCGCCACAACAAATTCTAGAGAAAGTTGAAGGGTAAGGGTAACAGTAATCTTAAAAATAAGAATGGCCACACCCACTAAAAATAGAGTCAACGTATGCCCCACCCCCCAACAAAGCCCCAGAAACCAAGTGGTCCCCCAGCGCTTGCCTTTAGAAACGATGGTAGCCACCGCTACCACATGATCGGCATCCAAAGCATGGCGCAGCCCCAGGAGAAATCCGACAGAAAGAATAAAGACGACAGAAGTCATGCGGTTTTTATACAATTCATACCATGGAGCCCAAACGCATTCTCCTTATTTGGATCGGAAGGCTGGGAGATTTCATCGTTTCAACTCCATTGATCGCTTTTTTGCGCAAAACTTTCCCGAACTCTCAGATAAACCTTCTCGTCAGATCCGGCGTGTACGAACTGGCAAAACTAGACCCGCATATCGATCAATGTTTCCCCCTCACGCCTGTCACACCTCTAAGACTCTTAAGTCAAAGAACCGATGTGGCGATCGACCTGAACCCCTCCTATTCCAGAACTTCAGGGATCTTATCTCTTTTGACCCGAGCTTCCCGAAGGATCTCTTTCGCCAAAAAACTTGGGGATGTCTTCTATACCCGCCAGGTTCCATTCAACGAAACAGACCACATGCTGGAACGCTACCAAAAACTGGCCCAATCCCTGGGAGGTTCTTTGGAACCTTTACCCAAGGTGTATCCCCAAACAGTCCATCGACAGGAAGCACTCAAGATCCTGAAAGGTCTGGATCTAAATTCCAACAAAAAAATGATCGGGATTCACCCCGGCAACTTCAAAAAATTCGACCACCGCTGGCCCGAAGACAAATTTGTCCAACTCACCCGGAACTTGCTCCAAATCCCGAAATTACAGCTTCTTTATCTGACCGGCCCCGGGGAAGAAAGGCGCGTCTATGAAATTCTTAAAGAAATTCCGGCCAAAATCCCGCAGATTCCCGCATTGCCCCTGCCTGTTTTAGCCGCTTTTCTGCAAAATCTGTCTCTTTTGATTGCCAACGTCACAGGCACCCTGCACCTGGCTGCCGCGGTGGGCACTCCCACTCTCAGTTTCCACAGCCAGTACACCTACCAGGTTTGGAAACCACTTCAGCAAGAACATGCCACCCTAGTTTCAAAGAGCTGGGGCTCCTGCCGAGACATTGCGGTGGAAGAAGCCTGGAAAAAATTATATCAAATAGTCTCTGTTTATGGATGAGGAACTTGAATATAAATCTTATGTGATCAGCTGGAACATCACCCGGCGGTGCACCTTGGTCTGCGAGCACTGCTATATAGACGCCTACCGAGGCAAAAGCGATCCCGGCAGGATCGCGCGCCTAGGCGAAAAGGTGCCTACTAGCTTTTCAGGAGAGCTCTCCACGCAGGAATGTTTCTCTGTCGTAGATCAAATTGCCCAGGCCAGCCCCGAAGCTCTTTTGATTCTCACGGGAGGGGAACCGCTTCTTCGGCGGGACGTGTTTGAGATAGCAAGCTATGCGTCCCAAAAGGGGCTCTGGGTGGTGGTGGGAACCAACGGGGTCCTCGTCACAGAAAACCTGGCCCGAAAGCTTAAAGAATCGGGGATCCGAGGCATGAGCCTAAGCCTGGACTCCATCCATCCGGAAAAACATGACCGATTTAGAGGGGTGCAGGGGGCCTTTCGAAACACGGTGGAAGGAGCCGGGATCCTGCTGCGGGAAAATCTGCCCTTCATCGTTCAAACCACCCTGCACAAAGACAACCTGCAAGAAATCGAAGCCATGGCCGGCCTGGCATACAGTCTGGGAGCCAAAGTGTTCAACCTTTATTTCCTCGTCTCCACCGGCAGAGGCGCCTACACCACCCATCTCACTGCCCAGCAGTATGAAGAGGCTATGCACCGTCTCATCCCTCTTCAGAAAGCCTTTCTGGGAAAAATGCTCCTCAACGCCAAATGCGCCCCCCATTACCAAAGGGTGCTCTATGAAACAGACCCCCAATCTTCCTTTCTAAAAACATTCAATCTCGGAGCCGGAGGCTGTCCCGCCGGAACCCATTACATGGGCATCGCTCCCAACGGGGATATGACCCCTTGCCCCTATCTGCCGGTGTACGGGGGCAACCTCAAGGAAAAAAGTTTTAAGGAAATCTGGGAAAGCTCGGAGGTATTTGTCCGAATCCGCCAAAGGAAAAAATTGGGAAACCGTTGCGGATCCTGCGAATTCAATCCTTCCTGCGGCGGCTGCCGAGCCAGGGCTTACGGGGAGACGGGAGATTATATGGCGGAAGATGCCTGGTGCACCTACCAGCCAGGGAAATATAATTTCAAAGAAGTTCGATTCGAAAATGCCCCAACATACGGACTGAACATCACTCCCAATATGATTTGGACGGCAGAGGCCAAAGCCGCCATGTCTAAAATTCCCTCTTTCGTACGGGGCATGGTCACCCGTTCCGTGGAAAAATACGCCCAAGAAAAAGGGGTCCGCAGCATCACCCCGGACCTGCTTCAGGAAATACGTTCTAAGGTAGGCAACAAAATCTTCGCCAAATCCAAATAGCCCTCCAGAGAAATCTCCTCCGCCCTCTGGGTTCCCCCGATGCCTGTTTTTTCCAACACGGGCAGGAGGTTTTGTTTGGAAATCTTAAGCCCATGGCTCAAAGAATTAAAAATGGTCTTGCGCCTTTGACCAAAAGCGGCCCGCAATAACCTAAAAAAATTAGGCTCCGAAATCCCTTCCGGGAGCAGCGACTCAGACCGAGGACAAAACTTCAAAACCGCCGAGTCCACTCTGGGACGGGGGATAAAACTGGTCCGATGAACCGAACAAACCCAACTCGCCTGCGCCCTTAAATGGACGGCCAGGGTCAAAAGACCATATCGCTTGTTCCCCGGCGCCGCCAAAATCCTCTCCGCCACCTCTTTTTGGAACATAAACACGGCCGAATCAAATCTAGGCCCTTGGATCACCTTTTGTAGAATGGGATTGGTCATTGAGTAAGGGAGATTGCCCAGGAATTTCACCATTTTCGATTTATGATTTACGATCTCAGATTGAGAACCTAAATCTAATTTAAGAAAATCACTCTTGACTATTGTCAAATTCGGAACGCCTTCAAACCTGCGCTTTAAGAAAGCACACAGGCCATCATCCACTTCCACCGCCAAGACATGCTTGGGTTTGGCCTTTAAAATCCGGGAAGTTAAAACCCCTTTGCCCGGTCCGATTTCGATGAGAACATCTTCAGGTCGGATGTCGCAAGCACGAACAATCTTGTCGGCTGTCTGATCATCTTTGAGGAAATGCTGGTCGTATTTAGGCACTTAGTCGTCGTTTCAGGTCTTCTCCCACCCGCCACACATCGCCTGCCCCTTGAGTTAAAACAATATCCCCCGGTCTTAAATCCCGGTACAACTCCAGCGTTCGAGTGAAAGGAAATGCGTTCACACCGGAACGCCTCAAAGATTTCAAAATTAAGTCTGAACTTACTCCTGGAATAGGTTTTTCTCCCGCAGGATAGATGGGCATGACATAGACTCGGTCCGCCGCCTTGAAAGCCGCTCCGAACTCGCGATGCAAAAGTTTGGTCCGGGTAAAGCGATGGGGCTGAAAAACCACGATCAGTCTTTTGCGTTTCCAAAACTTGGAAAGAGCCGCCAGCGTGGCCCGAATCTCGGTGGGATGATGCCCATAATCATCCATCAACAACACTCCTCCCGGCTCTCCGATTTTTTCCATCCTGCGTCCCACCCCTCTAAAATTCGACAGCCCTTGCGCCAACCGTTTAAAATCAAAACCAAGAAAATCCCCGCACGCCATCGCCGCCGTGGCATTGAGCACATTATGTCTCCCGACGACCTTTAATCGGACGGAGCCTCTGCGCTTTTTGCGATGATAGAGATCAAACCGTGCTCCTTCAGAATCCATCGCTATATTTCTCGGACGCCAATCCACGCCCGATCCGAACCCATAAGTGATCTTGGGCGCGGTAATTTTGGAGAAAAGAGACCGCAGGACCGGATCTTCCGCGCACAGCACCGCCGCGCCATAAAATGGAACTCCGGACAAGTGCGTCAGAAACGCTTTTTTAAGATTCTCCATAGTGCCGTAATAGTCCATGTGGTCGTTGTCTATATTGGTGACGATGGAAACCAATGGTTCCAGCTTTAAAATAGACCCGTCCGATTCATCCAATTCCGCCACCAAATACTTCCCCGAACCCAATCTGGCATTGGAGCGGATATTTTTGAGTCGACCTCCGATCACCATGGTGGGTGCGGCCCCAGCCGCCTCTAAGGCCATGGCCGCCATGGAGGTAGTGGTCGTCTTCCCATGGCTGCCGGAGACAGCCACCGTTTTTTTAAGATGGGCCAGTTCAGCAAGCATCTCCACACGGCGCACGACCGGGATTGCTCTCCTTTTGGCTTCGCGCACTTCCGGATTATTTCCACCCACGGCCGAGCTCACCACCACGACATCCACACCCAGCACCTGGGAAGCCCTATGTCCTCTGTAGATGCGAGCCTTTAGAGAAGCCAGTCTCTGGGTCACTTCGGTCCATTTGAGATCGGACCCCGAAACGCGATAACCCAAATTAAGAAGAATCTCGGCAATCCCGCTCATGCCGACACCCCCGATCCCTACGAAGTGAACGCGCTTAGCCATTCTTTCACTTCCTGTTTCACCAAATCATAATTTTCACGAGTCAAAGCCAAGAGTTTGGTTTGAGCCATTTTTTTGACAGAATCCGTAAAGGGCTGGGAACCCAACCGAATGGTCGCCAAGACAGGCCTCGAGGCCGCGAAACAGGCCAGCACCGTCTCTCGAAAAAGATCCGAAAGGATCTCCATGGAACCGATCTCATCCACCACGACGATCTTCTGATGTCTCATCGCCAGTCTTAAAGCCTCTACTCCCACTCCCTCTAAAACATTCAGGTCAATCCCATACCTATTAAGCTTGACGGAACTTGGCCTACCCTTTCGCGCCAAAACCCCCTCCCGCCCGTCAAAAGTTTTCAAAACAAAGCCCATCCTCTTTCCCTGTTCCATCAATTCCTGAGTATAAAATCCTCCCAGCTGATCCCTGAAAGGAAGCGCCACCTCCCGAATCAAAGTCGTCTTCCCCACCCCCGGATTCCCGGTCAATATTAAATTCTTAACCATAGTTGGGTGTCCAAGGATTTGCCTGTAGCCCCCGTAGGGAGGGGAAAACCGCCTTGGGCGGAAAAAAGATGGGAACCCTGGGGTTCCCCATCAGGGGTTCGGGGGCCAAGGGCAAACCTTGGACACCCCCTGCGTGTTACTTGATCTTTGACGGTGTTCCCAGCCATTTTAAATTCTGTCTCGCAATCTTATTTTTAGGATCTATCTCCAGCACCTTCCGGTACACCTCCTTGGCCCCTTCCTCATCCCCCGCGATGACATAAGCCGCCCCCCTTCCCAAATACGCCACCACACTCCCTGGATTTTTGGAAAGCGCTTCCGAAAATGCTTCCTGCGCCGGGATCGGCTCTCCCATCAGCACATAACCCAGCCCTGAAGCCACCCTCCAATCGGTAGACGAAGCACTTAAATCAGGCAAGACCTCATGCACCAGATCCATCCAGCCGGTTCCCATGACCCAAAGTCCCAAGTCGTTGCCCACATCCCTGGGTTGGTAGGATACGGACGCACGGCCCTCCGAAGGATCGTGCGAGCGAATATTCATCGCCATCCTCACATCCGAATCAGGAGGAGCCTCCTTTTGTATGGCCTCCAATTCCCGCAAAATAGAGTTGACCTGACTCTGTCTCTGCTGAGAATTTCCAGCCGGAAGGACAAATTGCCGGCGAACCCCCATGGCGCGCGGAACATCAGGAATTTTATGGGTGGACTCCAAAGCGTTTTTAAGCCGGCTTTCCCCAGGTCGCACAGAGACCAGCTCCGACCGAGGGGTATAGGCCAAGTCCACCTCCACTTTAGCCTCCCGGTCCAAAGAAATCCTCTCCAAATTCCTTTTCAAAGTCTCCAGAGGGCCCGTACCGGCAGAGGAAGTATCTCCAGCTGAGCTTTCAGGTTTGGTCTGTTTGCCGCTGTAGGCCATGGAAAGTCCCAACTGTCCCTCCCTTCCCTCCGGTGAGAGCCGGAAAGCCTCCCGAAAAACTTCGGACGCCTTCGGAAAATCCCCCTCCCGAAGATAAACAATTCCCAAACGAAAACGAGCCACACCGTCTTTGGGTTTGAGCCGGACCGCCTTGCGAAAGTACTGGATCGCTTTTTTTAGATCTCCCAATCTCTCCCAAGCGGCTCCCACCTCTAAGAGGGCATCTTCATATTGAGGAAACTCTTTCAGGGCGGCCTCAAAAGCTTCCAAGGCGTCCTGATCCCTCCCCAAACGGCTGTACAAAAGCCCCAGTTGGAAATGATAGAGGGGGTGGGATTTGTCCAAACGCACCGCCTCTCTAAAATGCCTCAGCGCCTGCGAAACATCTCCCATGGATTCATAGACCGAGCCCAAATCCATCTGTATATCCGCCCGGTCCGGAGAAATCTTTTTTGCTTCCATAAATTCCTGCAAAGCCATCTCCACATCTCCCTTCCAGGCATAAGCAATGCCCAAAAGCTGATGGGCCTGGGAATTCTGAGCATCCAACCGGACAGCCTCCCGATACTCCTTCATCGCCGAATCCACCTGGCCCGACCAGTAATAGGCGGCCCCCAGCATAATATGCCCCCAAGCCTCTTCAGGACGAGTCACCACCGCCCTGGAAAATTCACGGACCGCCTCATCATACCTGCCCTGCTGCATCAAAAGCCCTCCCTCCTGGAGGTTGCGAGCCGCCTGAACCGCCATGATCTGATCCCAGATGGTTTCTTGGCCGGGTTCTGTCTTTGCAGCCCATACAAGTGAGAGGATAGATGATAAGATGATAAGTTGATAAGTCGATAAGAAACATTTAATAACTCTCATCTTATTCCCACGTATCAACTTATAAGCTTATAAACTTATCAACTCTTTTTGATTTATTTCCTAGATAGGGTGGGCCAGAAGGAACGCAGAGAGTGCACAAAGGATTCCGCCAAGGAGATGGTGGCTGTCTCCAAATCGATCCCCTCATAGGTTTCATGCGCCGACCACACCACGGAACCTGTTCTTACATCTACCATACGGCAATTTAAGCCCACCACCGCGGCGGAAGTCAAAATGCTGGAATCCGGAACTCCTATCGCCGTCCCCTGGGGATACAGGGAACGCCCTTTAAGAGGAGTCACCTTTCTATGGCCGGCGCCGGTCCCCGTATACACCAAGTAGCTCTCGGGCGCTGAATACTGCGTCACCGATCCCACAAACAGCGCATCCACTCCCAATACCTCTTTCAACGATTTCATCGTTTTAGGATCGAAAACATCTGCCTGGGCAAGACGATGCTCTCTTAAAACCGAATCCAGCTTCTTTCTTTCCACAACATCCGCCCCCGAAGCCAGGAGGGCATGCGCCAGAAGGTCCGAGGCGGCCTCTCCTCCTTCCCCGTCAAAAGAAGTGACGGCAATGCGCTGGACTTTGCTGAAATCAAAATCCCGCTTCACCGCAACCCTCGGCCCCACGCATCCGAATAAGAAAGTAGACAGTAGAAAGTAGACAGTAGGCAGGAAATAAAAACTTTTTTTCACTGGTTTTTAAGTCTTCTAAGATGCTTCTGCGCCACTTCTCGAATCTTGGAATCTTCCGCGAATTTAAGACAGTTTTCCCAGGCCTGGATGGCTTGTGTTTTATAAGAGGGATCTTCCTTCATCCTTTTCTCGCAAATCAGAGCGATCAGGTAATAGGCCCGAACTACTTTAGGGTCTATCTCCACCGCCTTCCTGAAAGCGGTCAAAGCCCCATCCCATTCCTCCAGGTCCCGATTAATAAGCCCCAGCCTCATCCAAAACTCGGCATTTTGAGGTTCTGTCTGAACCGCCGCCAACAAAGCCTCCTTCTGCTGCCAAAGCTCCTCCCGAGACTCCTTAGCTACTGCCACAAGCACCCAGGTCATCCCGAAAAGAAGCGCTGCAATAATTTTTTTCTTCACGCTGATATCCTACTAAAAAATCAACCGCCTTTTTTCTTGCGGGTCAAAATCTTCCAAACCACATAAAACACCAGCCCCAATCCCAATCCGATAAAAATCCATTTCCAGACAGATTTGCGATTCCACTGATTTTCAGGCGGAGGCTTTTGTCTGTCCTTCTCTTTCTCCTTAAGCAGCCCCTCCAGATATTTCAAATAGGCCTGCTCAAAAGCCAGTCGGTTTCTTAAATATCTTATCTGTTCCTGCAACCTTGCCGCCTCCTCCAATCTGGCCCCCTCTTTGCCTATTCTCCAGCCCAGCTTATGAGCATCCTCTGCCAAACCGAGCTCCTCGGAATGCGCTTTCTTTTTATCCGACACCGCCTTTTCCAATTCCCCCAAGCTTTTCTGGTACGCCTCCTCAAGTCCCGCAGCGGAAGACTCCACCTCGCCACGCCTTCTTTGCAGTTCCTGCATGGCCCCGAACAAAACCTCCGCCTGCTGGGCGTACTGCTGGGCTCCCGGAGTCACCGATATTTGAGCTTCCACCCC
>JACQJN010000029.1 GCA_016205085.1 Elusimicrobiota bacterium
GCGCGAAGAAATTTTTGGCCCTGTGCTGTGTGTGATTCCGTTTAAAGAAGAAGAAGAGGCTATCCGATTGGCCAATGATTCCGAGTATGGTCTATCTGGATCGGTTTGGACACGAGATATAGGACGGGCATTGCGTGTGGCTCGAGCCGTAAGAACTGGCGTCATTTCCGTCAATTCCGGCCACAGTGTCCACCTGGAAGCTCCCTTCGGGGGATATAAAAAGTCGGGCGTGGGGCGCGAGCTTGGCTTTAAGGCTCTGGAAGCTTACTCCGAAATTAAAAATATATTTATCGCCGAACGATAAAATATATAATGATTCACGCATGATCAATGTGTCCCTAATTGAGTATGCCCTCTTGGCGGGAGGATCGCTTTTCGCCATCGTCAACCCAGTGGCGGCGGTGCCGGGATTTTTGGCCATGACCCCTAACGACACCGTGGAGAACAGGCTGCGCATGGCACGCAGGGCTTGTTTGACCTGTGCCGGGGTATTGGTTGTCTTTGCCGCAGTAGGCCAGAGGGTATTTAAAATATTAGGGATTTCCCTCCCCTCCTTTCAGATTGCGGGAGGGCTGATTTTGCTCTTGGTGGCCATGGATAGCCTGCGCGCCCGACGCTCTGCCATCCAGGAGACTGTCGAAGAAATGGCGGAGGGCGTTGCGAAAGCGGACGTGTCTATTACGCCCCTGGCTATCCCCATGCTCTCAGGGCCCGGGGCCATCACTACCGTGATTGTTCTTGAATCTAAAGCCCTGACATTGGTTCAGGATGCGGTGCTCTATGGCGTGATCCTTGTGGTTTCGGTGTTGAGCTATATTGTGTTTCATGTGGCGGTAACGGGAGCTCAACGGGTGCATACCATCGCCATGAACATCGCCATCCGTATCATGGGGCTTGTTCTGGCCGCCACCGCTATCGAGTTTATTTTAGGCGGATTGCGAGCTGAGGGGGTGTTTAGATGAATCGATCGATTCTGATTTCTTTGATGTGTCTGGCTGGGCACAGTGCTCATGCCGGCAGTATTTCCAGGGAAGATTTGAAGCGGGCTTTGAAAGAAAATCCAGATGTCTTGATGGATGCACTGCGTGAGAATAAATCCGGCCTGTTTAAGGTCGTGATGGAAGCCAACCAGGAAGAGCAGATGCGCCGGGCGAAGGAGCGTGAGGAGGCTGAGAAAAAGGAGGTGGATGAGGCTATCAAGAATCCTAAAAAGCCTAAAATCACCGGCTCCACACGGATCAGGGGAGATAAGAACGCCAAATACACTCTGGTGGAGTATTCGGATTTTCAATGCCCCTACTGCAGCAGAGGGTTTCAGGTAGTGGAGGAACTTAGGAAAAAGTATGGGAAGGAAATCCGGTTTATCTATAAGCACCTGCCTTTGGATATGCACCCCCAAGCCATGCCGGCCGCCCAATATCTAGAAGCGGCAGGGAAACAATCTCCCGAGAAGGCTTGGCAGTTCCATGACATTCTTTTTAGCAATCAGGGCAAGCTGGGAGAGCCTTTTTTTAAGGAGACGGCTCAGCAGTTGGGACTAAATGTGGAAAAGCTGGAGAAGGATGCCAAGAGCCCCGAGGTCAAAGCCATGATAGAGACGGATATCCAGGAAGCCAACTCATTTGGTTTTACCGGAACTCCCGGATTCTTGCTCAATGGGGTCCCACTCCGAGGCGCCTATCCTGTAGAACACTTTGATTCCATCATCCAGAAGATCGAGCAAAAAAAGAAGGGATAAAACGCGGTGTTCGCGCGGTCAGAGCGTCCCGCTCATAAACGGTTTTACCGATTTTGACAGTGTTTGCTCCCGCCCTTCTCCATCGAGAAGTCCCATTCTGACTTTGACGGAGTAAGCCCATTTTAGAGTGCGTTGGGCACAATTTGGGCACAGTCCTAACACTTCCCTTTTTCTATTGACAAAATCCAAGAAGGGATGTAAAATTGGATATATTAATTCCTATTTGAGACTCTAAATGGAAATAATACGGCGTTTTTTCAAGCCTCCCCAACAGAGCTTTTTTCTTTTCGGACCGCGAGGCACGGGAAAGTCCCTTTGGGTAAAAGTCCATTTCCCCCATGCTCTGCGCATCGATTTGTTGAAGCTGGACACATTCCGTACCTACAATGCCCGGCCGGAAAAGCTTCAGGAACTCCTAGAGGGCCATCCCAAGGCAAAACAAGTTCTGATTGATGAGGTGCAAATGGTGCCGGCCCTATTATCCGCCGTTCATAGCCTCATCGAGCAAAAGCGAGGACTCCAGTTTATCTTGACGGGATCCAGCGCCAGAAAGCTGAAACGCTCAGGTGTTGATCTTCTAGCCGGGCGGGCTCTGATGAAAACCCTCCACCCCTTTATGGCTTCTGAATTGGGGGCCCATTTTGACTTTAAACGATCCCTTCAGCAAGGTCTTCTTCCCCTTGTCTGGAGTTCAGAAAAGCCGCTCGAAACCCTGAAAGCCTATCATGGGCTATATCTGCGCGAAGAGGTTCAGATGGAAGCCCTAGTCCGCAACATCGGAAACTTCGGAAGGTTTCTAGAGGCGGTGAGCTTTTCTCAAGCGCAGGTTCTAAATATCAGCAACATCGCCCGGGAATGCGAAGTAGAGCGAAAGACGGTGGAAGGTTATTTGCAAATTCTTGAGGATATTCTCCTGGCCGTGAGAGTGCCTGTGTTCACCAAAAAAGCCAAACGGGAGCTCGCCTCACACCCTAAATTCTACTTTTTCGACGCCGGGATTTATCGATCCCTAAGACCTCAAGGACCCCTAGATCGGCCCGAAGAAATCGATGGCGCCGCCCTGGAGAGTCTCGTCTTCCAGCACCTGCGAGCTTGGAACGCCTACCGGGGCGAGGAGAATACCCTCAGCTATTGGCGAACAAGATCGGGCGTGGAGGTCGACATTGTCCTTTACGGGAACGACGGCCTGTGGGCGTTTGAGGTCAAAAACACCCAGAAGATACGCCCTGAAGATTTAAGACCGCTCGCCTCCTTCCTGGAGGACTACCCACAAGCCCAGGCTATTTTACTGTACCGGGGCCATGAGAAACTGAAGCGACAAGGCGTCCTTTGCATTTCTTGCGAAGAATTCTTAAGGGAACTCCACCCCTTGAAAGGCATCCCGCACTAAGGGTTCGCTTCTTAGGTTTCCTTATGGAAAGATGTTCTGATCGAATTCGCCCAATTATCATGTGCGCCCTCCTGACCGGAATGAGGAAGGGAGAAATTTTAAACTTAAGGTGGGAGAATTTAGATCTGGATCACAATATCATTTACGTACTGGATTCTAAGAGTGGAAAACCGAGGGAGATCCCCATCGCTCCCCAGCTTCAGGAGGTGTTCATTGGATTGGGGCGCAAGGCAAGCGGAAATGTTTTTGAGGTTCCTGAAATTACATTGAGGCGTCAATTCGGCATAGGAATTAAAGCCGCTGGAATAACCGGGTTCAGATTTCACGACCTCAGGCATACTTTCGCGTCCTATTTCGTGATGAAAACCGGGGACTTGCCGGCGCTCCAGAGGTTACTGGGGCACAGCAGCCCAATGATGACGCAAAGATATGCGCACCTTTCTCAAAGCCATCTTACGGCCGGAATTCGTCTTTTAGACTTTGAACTTGGGCACAAGTGCTGTTTTTAAAGAGTTGTCAAAGTATCAAAAAAGTGTTGTAGAATAAAGATATTGCGCCCGTCCCTGTCGCTGATGCGCCAGGGACTGCACCGCTGGGAACGCGGTGTTCGCGTAAAATTTATGTAGATTTTGCGCCCGTAGCTCAGTCGGTCAGAGCGTCCCGCTCATAACGGGAGGGTCGCAGGTTCGAGTCCTGCCGGGCGCATAGTTTTTTTGCGAATAGTGAGGGAATATGACCAATATGCTTCAGA
>JACQJN010000268.1 GCA_016205085.1 Elusimicrobiota bacterium
AGGCGGCGTAGAAGATGGGGAACCCTGGGGTTGCCCTGTTGGGGTGCGGGGGCCAAGGGCAAATCCCAGGCCACCCCACCCACCAATGAAAACTGGCAAACTCAGTCAGGACCCGCCTGTCCCGAATTGGTGCGTTCTTGCAGGCAGGCGCGCGTACCCGCGGGAAAGGAGTTACAACTAGAATACCGCTTGGAGATTTTTTGCAAAATTCATACAATGGGTGGGGTTTTATCATGGTCAAACTTGTCGCCTTGTATCGCAGGCCTCAAGACCCCACTGTGTTTGAGGAATATTACTTCAATCGACACAAACCCCTGGCGGAGAAAATTCCAAATCTGAAAGCATATAAGATCTACCGTGTGTTTGGATCTCCCAAAGGCCCCAGTGAGTATTACTTTTTGGCCGAACTTCATTTTGAAAATAAAGACGTGATGATGAAAGCCCTGCGTTCCCAGGAGAGTTTGACCGCGGCCAAAGACGTGCCGAATTTTGCGCGGGATATTGTTTCCATGTTTTTTGTGGAGGAGGCGCACGCGAAATGACGGAGCCGGAAGAAAAAATACCCACGGACTCCTTGAAAGCAAGACGGTTGTTCCTCCGCCCGTTGGAGGAATCGGATGCGGCAGCGCTTTTTGAGGCGGTGCATAAGTCTCGTGAGATTTTAAAGCGCCGCCTGGATTGGATTTCGGAAGTGCATTCGCAGGAGGATTCCCTGAGATTTATTCGGAAGGCGGTTCAGGAGAAGACAGACGGAACGGGAGCTTATTTTGGGATATTCGAAAAAAGGAATCAGGAATTGGTGGGAGTGGCGGGGCTTTCCCTATTGGTGGGACAGAACGCCTCCAGAGCAAAGTTGGGGATGTGGGTGCGTTCCGATAAACAAAACCAGGGATATGCTACGGAGGCGGCTAGGAGTGTGTGCGAGTACGGTTTTCGAGACTTAAATCTGCACCGAATTTACGCGCGCATCGATCCTGCCAACCGCTCCAGTCGCAAGGTGTTGATGAAATTGGGCTTCCGCTATGAAGGCAGCTTGCGGGATGAGAAAAAGCTCAATGGCCGCTGGATCAACCATGAGTGTTGGGGATTTTTGAAGGACGAATGGAAAAAGTGAGAGAGGCTGCGAACACCAGCGAACTTTTGGTTGAGAAGCGTGGGGCGGTGGCCATCCTGACTCTCCACCGTCCCCAGGTCTTGAACGCACTCAGCGATTCTTTACTGAGGGAGGTGACCTCGGAGATGGAGCAGTTGGATCAGGATCCTGGGGTTCGGGTGATGGTTCTGACCGGTGGGGACAAGGTTTTTGCGGCGGGGGCCGATATCAAAGGAATGGCGGAGGCCAGCTCGGCCCAGATGCAGATATCGGATCGTTTGGCCAATTGGGAAAGGATTAGAAAAATTTCCAAGCCCATCATTGCCGCGGTGTCGGGCTATGCTTTGGGAGGTGGCTGCGAGTTGGCGATGAGTTGCGATCTTATTGTGGCTTCCGAGAAAGCCGTTTTTGGCCAGCCTGAGATTTTAATAGGGGTTATGCCCGGAGCCGGGGGAACCCAGAGGCTGACCCGCGCCATAGGGAAATATCGTGCCATGGAGTTTATTCTGACAGGTTCTCGGTTTACGGCCCAGCAGGGGATGGAGTGGGGTTTGATTAATCGTGTGGTGCCGCCGGAGCTTCTGATGGAGGAGGCTATGGCTCTTGCTGAGGAAATTGCTTCCAAACCGCCACTTGCGGTACGGTTGGCCAAGGAAGCGGTGAGCTGGGCGCAGGATGTGGAGTTGGGAGAGGGGCTTTTGAAAGAGAGACAGCATTTCTATAAACTTTTTGATACTGAAGATCAGAAAGAAGGAATGAGGGCTTTTCTGGAAAAGAGAAAACCAAATTTCAAAGGAAAGTAACATGTCGATTATTGCTCAGGACAATCCTTTGCTGGTTCAGAAGCAAGATGGGATTCTGCGGTTGACTCTCAACCGTCCGGAGGCGTTGAATGCTTTCACACGGCCGATGATGGAAGGTTTGGCTGTCGGCTTTAAGGATGCGGCTGTGGATGCTTCCATTCGGGTGGTGATCCTGACTGGGACAGGCCGAGCCTTCTGTGTCGGCCAGGATTTAAAGGAGCACATCTCTTTAAAGCCTTCTTTTCTAAAGGACCTCCGGGAGAGGTATAACCCGCTTGTGCTGGCAATCCGGAATCTTGAGAAACCCGTCGTAGCGGTGATCAATGGGGTGGCGGCGGGCGCAGGCATGAGCTTGGCATTGGCCTGTGATTTTAGAATCTGTTCCGAATCCACCAGCTTTCACACCGCCTTTGTGAAGATCGGTCTGGCTCCCGATTCAGGGAATCTCTTTTTTCTATCGCGTTATGTCGGAGCAGCCCGGGCGTTGGAATTGGTGATGACGGGACGTCCCCTTTTGGCCAAGGAAGCGCAAGAATGGGGATTGGTCAATCGAGTTGTTCCACCGGATCAACTGGAGGTGGAGGCCACAAAGTTTGCCAAACAATTGGCGGATTCTCCTGCTGTGGCGCTGGCTTTAATCAAACGGATGTTCAACGCTACTTTTTTTTCTAAGGATATGGCCTCTCAGCTGGAGATGGAGGCTTACCTCCAAGAGATTGTGGGTCGAACCAAAGACCATGCTGAGGGGCTTCAAACTTTTTTGGAGAAGCGCCAACCTAGATTTACGGGGCAATGAGGAGGGTTTGCTGATGGCAAGAAAAATTTGTTCTGTGGAAGAAATGACGCCGGAATACAAGGAAAATCTAGTCCATTTGATGATGATGCAAGCAGATTCGGAGCTGGCGGGAGCTTACGGATATGTGCCCTGGATCGCCAAGGCCCCTTCCATTCAGGAGACGTTGACCGTGGCCCAGATTGTCAAAGATGAGGTGCGCCACGCCCGCGTGATGTACCGGCTCCTGGAGGAGTTGGGGGTGGATGTTCAGGGATATTTCGACAATCATGATTTCAACCTGCGAGTGGATCAGAGGGATATAGGAACTCAAAGGATATCGGCTGACAAGAGGGTCAATATCTTCTATTACCCCATCCATACTTGGTATGACTTCATCATGTTCAACTTTTGTATGGATCGTGGGGCCGGACACCAGCTGGAGGATGCCAAGGACTGTTCTTATAAACCCTGGTGCGATGTGATGGAGGGGATTTTTAAGGAAGAAGCCATGCACATGGCTCATGGGGATTACTGGGTCAAAAAGCTGGCGCAGGATAAGACCACCCAGGGTCCCGCACAGGAGGCATTGAACATCTGGTTTCCCAGGACGATGAACATATTTGGTCGTCCCAATTCTTCCCGCAATAAAATCTATCGCCAACTGGGACTTAAAAAGCGGGACAACGACGAGGTCCGTCAGAGCTTTGCAGCGGAGATAAAAGAAAAGTGTGATGAGTTTGGACTCGTTGTTCCTACTTGGAAACCCGTGGAAGCACAAATGTCTGAGGAGCCGTTTATACCAGGCTGATATAAAGGCGATGTCTTTATA
>JACQJN010000254.1 GCA_016205085.1 Elusimicrobiota bacterium
GGCTTCCTTTGTAGGTAGTGACTGGAGCATCAATTCGCCTCCCTTGAGTCCTAACTTCATCTACCGGGTTTTGATCCGGGCCAGGGACAACGCCTCTCCGGGAGGCAATCTCGAAACGGCGATTTCTTCTATTACATTCACCTATGATCCTTCGGCCCCGGGCATGAACATTATTTATCCCCCTTCTCTGACCGCTCCCGGGGCCAATCTCAAGTCGGCGTTCACTATTTCGGGAACCGCTTCGGATCAGTTCGGAATCGCCTCGGCTTCGGTCAGCGTGCAGGAGGCGGACACATTGGCTTATTTTGATGTGGACGCCGGCACGTTTTCCTCCTCTACTGAGAAGTGGCTCACCGCGACGCTCTCTTTTCTGGGTTGCACCAACTGCACCTGGACAAGGAGCGCTCCTCCTCTTCAAAGCGGCAAAAACTACAATATTCGAGGCAGGGCGCAGGATATTTCCGGGAATCCTTTCAGCATGGGAACATCCATCTCCATCCGCTATGACACATTGGCTCCTGTCAGCGATGCCATGTCTCCGAGCAGCGGCAGCTACATCACCTCTTTGAACAGCGTTTCGGGGACGGCTTCGGACCCCGCTCCCAATCCTTCAGGATTTAGCGGGGCGCATGTGCGCATCCAAAGGAACTTTGATGGCCAGTGTTGGACCAGCACTCTGTGGGGAACTTGCACCGAATCCACTTGGCTTTCTACTTCCAGCGGAACGGCCGCCTGCGGGGCGGCGAACCGTTGGTGCAGGAGCACGGGCCTGCCCCCTTCAGACAATACGGATGATGGGTTAAAAGATGGTCGCTCTTATACCGTGCAGTCTCGAGCCTTTGATGTGGCCACGAACACACAGACCGCGATTTCGGCCGGAATCACGTTCACATTCGATGTGACTCCTCCACTGGCTTCTCTGGTGGAGACTCCTTCCAGCTCCGGGGGTTCTATCACGTATAATCGCAATGACTTATTCACCGTTCTATCCGGAACCGCCTCCGATACATCTCCTGGATCGGTGAATCAAGTGGAGTTGCGCATCCGGGACAATGTGACATTGAACTACTGGAATAAAGACGGGGTTCTCTCCAAACCGGCCCAGGCATTCAACTTAGTGGATGCGGAGAAGGAATCTGCCTGGTTTGTGGCTGTCACCACCACCGCCGTTCCTTGGGAATTGTGGACCACCACTCAAAGCTTGAGCGGCTTGGGCAATGGGAACACATATCGGGTGGAAGCCCGGGCTAAAGATCAATCCGGTCAATATTCCACCTATTCCACATCCACATTCCGGTTCGACAATGCGGCGCCACAATCTTTTGTCACCGCGCCTGTGAATGCTTCCACGATCACCATCCTATCTGCTGTCTCGGGGACTTCCACGGATGCGTTGGCATTGGATCTGGGAGGCAGTGGAGTTTTGGCGGTGGAGGTGGCAATTCAAAGGATTTCCGATGGCAAATGGTGGGGAGGGATTACCTTCAACCAAAACAGCCCTCAAGCCTTCTCTTTGACCGGAGATCCTTGGTCCTATGTGGGTTTGAGCACCGCCAACATGAATTCGGGAACTTCCTACTATGCGACAAGCCGGGCTAAGGACAATGCCACCAACCAGGAACCCTTCTTTAATATAAGAGGATCCACATTTGTTTTTGATGGCACTCCTCCTGTCACTACTGTTTCTAATCCCGGACCCAACAGTTCAGCCTGGGATGGAGCCAGGGATTATAAAAAGGTTTCTGGGCTTTCCTTTTTGAATATTACGGGAGCCGCGACGGATGCCACGGCCGGCATCAATACCCATGATCCCACGGATTGCGCCCCCTGGGGAGTGCGCGCCAATATTTGCGAGGTTCCGGGAAGCTCTCTGGATTGCTCAGTCGCTTCTGCCCGTTGGTACAATCAATCTGATTCTTCCTTTACCGCAACGAGCGAACCCGTTCCACCCGTCTGTGTGGCCGACACCACCTGGCTCATGCAGGTGGTTGATCCGGCGCTTAAATTTAAAGATGGCTATTACTACCGGGTCAAAGTCATAGGCCAGGATGCGGTGGGTAATACGGAAAATCAGGCCTCCAAATCCATGCTGGAATTCCTGGTAGACAATACCAATCCTAGTTCCGCCTGGACCAACAGACCCGGCAATGGGCAGGAGCAAGATACTTTTGTTATTTCAGGGAGTGCTTCCGATCAGGAGCCTACTCCGGATCCCGATACGGGGACCAACGCCTCAGGAATTCCTGATAAGAGCTATGTGGAAATTTCTGTCCGCCGGGATGAAACCCCCACTGGGTCCACGCCCGGAGCAGAAGACTTCTGGTGGAATGGTTCTACCTGGGTGGCTGGAGCTCAGGTGTGGCAGGATTTGGTGGCCACAGGTTCTTCCACATTTGTGAGCGGCGGGTGGACTTATAGCGGATTGGTTTGTTCGGACAATGCGGACCGATTGGCTTACACCTGTTGGGTGCGCGGAAAAAGACATTGGGTTCAGGTGAGAGCTCGAGACCGGGCTTCCAACCAGCAGCCGGCCACTTCTGCCCAGGATATTCTGATTCAGGCTACTGTGGATCATTTTAACTTGGTTCTTTTGGATGCTCCGCCTTATAC
>JACQJN010000255.1 GCA_016205085.1 Elusimicrobiota bacterium
CCCAAATTCCCATCCAGATGGATTTTAGTATTGTTCCCGGGATCTCCGTCCATCCGGCCTCTTGAAGAGCCCGGCGGATATGCTCTCCGGAACCGATGAAGAGAAGGTTGACCGGATCACCGGGGCGTCCCAGGCGACCCATGGTCAGAGGGGGAATATGGGTAAGAATGGTTCTTAGTTCCCTGCCTCGCCGGCAGGCAGGTAAGTTCGATGTTTTGGGTTCTAAAGATTTTTCACCCATCATGGCTTGTAATGCGAAAGGGCTTCGGGGATCCAGCTCTGAATATCTTTGATGCGGTCTCCATGGCTGGGGTGGGTGGAGAAGAATTTAGCCAGGGGCGCGTTGGGGTCTTTGCTGGATTCCTCCATTCTTTTCCAGAAATTTACCGCTTCGCCTGGGTCATACCCGGCTTTTGCCATAAGGATCAGACCGATGTGATCGGCTTCGGCTTCGTGGGAACGGCTGAAAGGTAAAATAACTCCCAGTCCCACCCCCGCCCCGTAAGCCTGGTTATAAAGGTCGCGGGTGGCGGCCGGTTTGTTTGCCAGCATAATGCTCAAGGCCGCTCCTCCGAAATTGGCCAGCATGCCCTGGCTCATCCTTTCCGCTCCGTGCCGGGCCAGGGCGTGGGCAATCTCATGTCCCATCACTACCGCCAGTCCCGTTTCGTCTTTGGAGACGGGAAGGATTCCGCTATAGACGGCCACTTTGCCTCCCGGCAGGCAGAATGCGTTTACCATTTTAGGGTCGTCTATGAGATTAAATTCCCATTCAAATTCGGGAGCTTGAGCTACGCGAGCCATGCGCAGGCCTATTCTTCGCACCATTTCCACCGCCTCTCTATCCTGGGAAAGTTTGGAGGATTGGAGCGTTTTTTGGTACGCCTCCAGTCCCAGGGTCTTTTCTTCCCGAGTGGAGATCAAAACAAGATGGTGACGTCCCGTGTAGGGAACGGTGGCGCACCCTATAAAGAAGGCAACGACAGCGAAGAAAGCAGCCTTCTTTGCTCTATTTGCTGTCATTTACGTGGAAACAACGGTGGTCCTTTCTGAATCTTGCTTTCATAGCCATTGGAAGGTATGCCGCGTTGTTGATCCATCTGCCGTACTCCTAATTGAGACTGAATTTTGGCGGAGGTTTGGGGCATAAAAGGGTACAGCCAGCCGGCTAAAATTCTTAAGCACCAGACGAGATCAAAGAGGATTAGTTTCAGACCCTCTTGATCCGATTTGGGCTTTTTCCAAGGAGCTTCTCTGTCCACGGCTTGATTGAGGCGGGTCACCACCGCCCAAATCTTATTTAAGGCTTCATGGAATGCCAGCCGTTCCATGTAGTCCGCAATGGGTTGTGTTTCCTTAGAAATTTCCGTGAAAAGACAGGGGCGCACCATGGAAGGCCGTCCCGGAAGCTCTCCTTGAAGATATTTATCCACCATCTGGACCACCCTGGAAATGAGGTTTCCCAGGTCGTTCGCCAAGTCGGAATTGTAGCGTTGTCTTAAAGCGCCGAAAGAAAAATCCCCGTCCCCGCCGAAGGGAACTTCCCGAAATAGAAAGTAACGGAATGTGTCCACTCCGAATTCCCTGGTGATCTGTGCGGGAGGGATGAAGTTTCCTATGGATTTGGACATCTTCTCTGCCTCCACGGTCCACCAGCCGTGAGCGAATACAGATTTAGGCAATGGCAGATCCAACGCCAAAAGCATGGCGGGCCAGATCACGGTATGAAACCGAAAGATTTCTTTGCCGACGAGTTGAATGTCCGCCGGCCATAATTCTTCAAATTTTGAATTTGCCGGATCATATCCGGCAGCGGTGATGTAGTTGAGCAGGGCATCGAACCAGACATAGATGGTGTGCTTGGGATCAAAAGGGACTTGAATGCCCCAGCGTACCTTTGTCCTGGAAACGGAGATATCTTTTAGTCCCGACTGGACAAATTTGATAATTTCCAGGGCACGATGGGGAGGCTTAAGAAAATTGGGGTGGGATTCATAATATTGCAACAGAGGCTTCTCGTAGTGAGAAAGTTTGAAAAAATAGCTTTCTTCCTGGACTTTTTCCACGGGTTTCCCATGCACGGGGCAGTTACCATGATTGAGCTCTTCTTCTTCCCAAAAATTTTCACA
>JACQJN010000256.1 GCA_016205085.1 Elusimicrobiota bacterium
GCTCAAATATCCCGAAAGCCATTGGGATATGGTTCGTCCGGGGTTGGCTGCTTATGGGCTTTATCCTGGTTTTTTGCCATCCCTGACTTTAAAAAGTAAAATTGTATTCTTAAAACAGGTGCCGGCGGGAACTTCTGTCAGCTATGGAGGGTCTTATAAGACTCGGAGGACTTCTTGGATTGCCACTCTGCCCGTTGGATATGCGGACGGTTACTCTCGGCTTCTCTCCAATAAGGGTCAGGTTCTGGTGAGAGGAAGGCGGTGTGCCGTCGTGGGAATGGTGACGATGGATATGTTGATGATGGATGTGACGGAGGTGCCTCAACTCCAGGTTGGAGAGGAGGTGGTTTTGATTGGATCCCAAGGCAAAGAATCCATTGGCGTAGAGGAAGTATGCGACTGGTTGGAAACCATTCCCTATGAGTTGGTTTGCAGCTTGAGCGCCCGAGTGCCCAGGATTTATTTATGATCGAGGATACCCGGCGCAATATAATGCGCCAGGTACCTGCGAGGAGGAAGTACACCTTGCTCGCGGGTACGTTGGAAATTTTGGGACAAAAACTGCTTTTATTGGCCGAAATTCTGGGCCGGACAGCCCTGTTGGTGCGATCCACATTTTTCTGGTTCTTAAAATCCTCTCTGGAGGTACGACAATCTTTTATTCAGTGTCTTAAAATCGGGGTTCAGTCTTTGCCGGTCACCGCCATGACCAGCTTTTTCACGGGGATGGTGCTGGCCCTCCAGTCCGGCATGACCTCTCGGGATCTTTTTAATGAACCGATTTACGTTGGTACGGTGGTGGCTTTTTCCATGGTCAAGGAGTTGGGGCCTGTGCTGACGGCTATTGTGGTGGCAGGCAGGGCGGGAGCCGCCATCGCGGCCGAGATCGGCACCATGCGGGTGACGGAGCAGATTGATGCCTTGAACACGCTGGGAACCAATCCCATACGCTATCTGGTGATTCCACGCTATATCGGCTGCTTTTTTATGTTGCCATTGCTCACCGTTTTTTCAAATTTTTCGGGCGTTCTGGGCGGTTTCGTGGTCAGTGTTGTCCGCCTCAATATTCCTTCCACGGTGTATTGGGACGACATATTTACCTTTATGGAGAATGAACAGTTTTTCCATGGATTTTTGAAGTCATTCGTATTCGCTCTGACCATCGCCACCGTCTCCTGTTACAAAGGGTTGAATACGCGCGGCGGCGCGGAAGGAGTGGGGAGGTCCACCACCAGCGCGGTGGTGGTCAGCATGGTTTCCATATTGATTTTGGATTATTTTTTGACGGCGATCTTGGTGGCATTCGGAATTTCTTAACGATGGTAATTGGTGGTTAGTTGTTAGGGGTTGGTATTTGAACCAATAACCAACGACCAACGACGAATAACAGTTTTAATATGATTGAGATTCAGGATCTTCATAAATCCTTCAATAGCCATGCGGTGCTGAAGGGGATTGATATTGTTGTGAAAGATGGGGAAACCCTCAGTATCATCGGAGGTTCCGGATGCGGCAAGAGCACTTTTATCAAATGCATCATCCGGCTTCATCAGCCGGATCGGGGCCGGATTGTGGTGGATGGCCAGGACATCAGCGAGGTCCGGGATGAGTTTGAGTTGGCCAAGGTGCGGCGTAAATTCGGATATCTATTTCAGGAATCGGCTCTTTTTGACTCTTTGTCGGTGGCGGAAAATGTGGCTTTTGGATTGAAATACCTGACGGATATTCCCCTCAACCGACACCGGAGGATAGCCACTGAAAAATTAGCCTTGGTGGGCTTGAAGGGAGTGGAGGACTTAAGGCCCTCGGAGCTTTCGGGGGGCATGAAAAAACGCGTCGCGCTCGCGCGTGCGATAGCTGCGGAGCCTGAATATATTTTGTATGATGAACCGACCACGGGTTTAGACCCGATCATGTCCGAGATCATCAATGAGCTTATTTTGGACCTTAAAAAGAAGATCGGGGTCACCGGAATCGTGGTCACCCACGACATGAAATCGGCTTTTAGGATTTCGGACCGCATCGCCATGCTCCATGAGGGCAAATTTCTTGAGGTGGACACGCCTGCCGGCATCAAAACCACTAAAAATCCCTACGTGCGCCAGTTTGTGGAAGGCTTAAGCCAAGGACCCATCCAGATGAAGTTGAGAGAACTGGACTAAATGTCTACTGAATCCAAGGTCGGGCTGTTTGTCCTGGTGGGACTGGTTTTGTTGGGATGGACCATTTTTCTCTTGGGGGATGTCAGCCTCCAGAGGCATTACTCCATGTTCGTTTATTTCGACGACGTTTCGGGGCTGCCGAATAAGGCCGTGGTGAAACTCAACGGAGTGGAGGTGGGGAAGGTCAAAGAGATCACCTTGGAGGGCACAAAGGCCAAGGTGGAACTCTCAATCCAACAGGGAGTCAAGATTTATAAGCATGCCAAATTTCGGATTGCCTCTACCAGCATTATCGGAAGCAAGTATCTTGCTATTGAGCAAGGCGACAGTGATGAACTGCTCAATGGGAGCCCATGAAACGTAGATTACCATTGCTGCTGCCGGTTCTTTTTTTCCTTCCCGTGTTTCTTTCTGCTCAGGAATCCCGTGTTTTAAAACCCGGGACGGTGACCAAGGGGGAGACCTCCCAGGCGATGGATCAGGCCATCGTCAGAACTTTGGAGAAGGTCAACGCTCTTTTAGATGACCTGTCCAATCCCAAGGGACATAAGGGGGCATTCGCTGAAAATATCAATGCCACCCTGGTTCATTTGAGGAA
>JACQJN010000274.1 GCA_016205085.1 Elusimicrobiota bacterium
ACCGCTAAACCCGACCGTGGTCCCTGTCAAAGACTGGGAAGCCGTAAACACAGTAAAGCTCTGGTCCGTGGAAACATATATCTCGTAATTTTGAACCCCGGACCTTAAGTCCGAAGCGATACCCCAGCTAAAGCTCTGACTTCCCGAATTAAACAAGGCTTGATCCGAAGGCGAGCTTAGAGAAGGTGTCGAGGGAGATGTCGTATCCTTGCGCACATAAAAAGCATCCACCGTCCCGGTACTGACATTCCCCGCGTTGTCTAGCGCCCGCACAGAGACATAGTTTGTCCCCACCTCAATTAAGGACGTAAAAGGAGCAATCCCCCATTCCGTAGTGTAGCTGGCCGCATTCACAGGTGGGGCCGTGATATCCGTCCAATCGATCAGAAGAGTCCCTCCCTGACTGGGAGCCGAGTGCACCTTGTACTGAATCTGGTTTAAAAGAGAGCCTCCCCCATCCGCAAAACCCACATTGTATACCGCGCCAGGATCAACACTCCGCCAGGTGTCATCCCCGCTCTGGTTATCCCCTACCGTAGGGCTGGTCAGGTCCACCCGGAAAGACCGAGTCGAGGAGTACACCCCAAAATTTCCCGCATTGTCCCGGCTGCGCACATGCCAGTAGTACAAGTTCTGGGATAGACCAGTGATTCCTGCCTGTGAGATGCTGGGAGAAGAACTGGCGGAGATAGTGGAAAAATCTGTGGATGTGGCCACCTCCACATCATAATTCTCGATGCCGGAACCTCCCACATCCGCCACATCCTCCCAGTCCAATGTGGTGGTGCTTGTGTTGAGGTTGGCTCCATCCACAGGCGCGATGGAAGCCATGGGGGGAGCGGTGGGGCTGGTCAGGTCCACTCCAAAATCCGAGGAGGATTCAGGATTTCCACCGAAGGAAGACCAAACCCCCGAACCTCCGTTGCCTATGACGCGGGCCCTCCAGTGGTACTGGGTATTGGGACTAAGACCACCGACCACCACCTGAGTGGAGACGGCGGCGCCCGAATAAGAAATGAAACTGCTCGTGGAGAGCCCCGCCCCGTCAAAACTCGTCCCCAAAGGTTTCACCTCCACTTCCAAAGCCAAACTATCCGAACTCATGGGACTGCTGAGAGTTCCCGAGGATTGGATAGTGGATTGATTGGTCCAGTTACCCACAGATATTGGAGTGATCCCATTTAATTTATATTGGTCCAAACTATTGGGAGCATTGGGTGGAGAGAGATAGGTATACACGATATGGGCTGTTCCTCCAAAAGCCCCGCCCGCACTGCTGATGGTATAGTTGGCCGTGGAGGTTTGCACGGTGCCGGAAGCATCGATCTGCCCAGAATCCTCATAGAACCTAGCCACATGGGTCGCCTCAATGGTGGTCCTATGTTGAACCGTCTGTGCCGAAACCCCATTGATGTCCAATGTGGTCGTAAAATCCTGCGTGGTGGTGTTATTGATAGTCTCTCCTGCGATATAAGCGCCGCGCAGCGTCCTGGCTCCCGAGGTCTCAGGAAAGTAAACCGTGAAAGGAGCCGCATAGGGCTTGGTGATGCCGCTCACCGACTGGCTCGCCAACCAAACCGAATATCCCGTATAGGCAGCCTCATCCGTATATTGATACGTGACGATCAACTCCATTCCCGTAGCCCCTTGGCTGGAAGTTACAGCCACCGTGGAACGGAGGACAGCCCCATTGGACCAACCGCCGACAGCCGAGGTCATATCGTGGAAGAACTGAAAACCCGAAATCTGAAGGGCATTGGACTGGAGAGAATAGTTTCTCTGGGCTACCGCGGCTCCGCCGATGGAAGAATCGATAGTGGTGTTGGCCGCCGTGGCGGAATCATAAGAACCCGTGATTCTGGCATAAACCCTTTTTAGGATGATGCCTGTCTCTTGAAGAGAGAGGGGAACAGAAAAAATACCATTGACCACTCCCGTAGATTGACCCACAAAATACTTCACCGTCTTTGTCTTTTGAGCCGAGTTATTGGCATATTCATAGGTCACCACCACCTCCCCCCCCAATGTGTTTATGTTATCGTTGGCCGTCACGATATTTAAAGTCTGCTGCGCATTCAAGGAAAAACCGGCGACAATGGTGGAAGAGGAAATGTACCTGAAGTCGTAAGAATCAATGAGACTGTTATCTAATGTCATGGTGGGCTCATTGGGATTATTTCCTACACGGCATAAAATTGTGCCGTCGGTACCGGATTGTCCCGATCTTGCCTGTCTGAATCCCCGAATCTCGAACCACTGCTGTTGGATGGATGCTCCGGAATCAACCACCTCGACATTGTAAGTCATGGGCAATGTACCAGCCGCCTGCTGGGCGGTGAAAGCCGCAACCAAGTTGTTGAAATCTGAGTAAAGAGCAAATCGGACAGTCTTGACCTGAACGGGAGATGTGTCATCATACTCGTAGGTGATGAAAAGCTTCATCGTGTGCATATTGCTGCTGGGGCCTGTCATGATCACCGCAGCCGTAAATGTCTGGCCGGCCGCTAAATTGGCCAACTGGGCCGTTAAAACGGAGGTCACATCCGCTCGCACGAAGAGCCGGATGGACTCGCCCGTCCTGTCGGTGTACTGAACTGAGGTAAATCTCGCGGTGGAAGCGGAAGTACCGGCATCGAACCGAATCGTGATAGGATTCACATCATTGTTGGAAACCGCCAGACCCTCATACTCCAGCCAAGCACTCCGAATGATCTTTCCGCTTTCGGGAAGCTTGACGGTACGTGTGGGGAATGGAAATGCGCTTGCAGAAGCTAAATCAGTTCCGTTGTAGTAGCCGCCAAAATTGTACTCCACCGTCTTTATCCTGGTCCCCGCC
>JACQJN010000250.1 GCA_016205085.1 Elusimicrobiota bacterium
GCACTATATTTAACATTAATAAATGCTACATTTATGTGCTACATTGCAAGGTTGCTAATTCGAACATGCCCGATCTGTCTTTTCGGTGTAGTATCCCTCCAACAAACTGATCGGGGCGGGGATTGCTATTTCAGGAAGTCAGTCCAGGCGGGCGTTTTTTTCCGAGTTGTCATAAGTGGCAGAAGAAGGGAGTTGATAAAAAACGCTTTACTGGGCATCTTTTTCAATCTAATGATACTATGGGGAACCCATTCAGCTCAAATATTTTGTAAGAGCGCACTAATCTCTAAATGCTGAGGCAACCCAAATGATGCTGAGTAAAACAAAACCAATTGTCTTCATGGGATTCACTTCAATAGCATTACTAACAGCTTCAGCAATCGTAAGCTCGGCCACCCTAGTCCACATGTAGATGATAAATAAGAAAAAGAGTACTGCTACGGGACGAATGATCTTTTGATGGGGAAGTCTTCTAGCACGTTCTTCAGTTATTTCAAATCGATAGAGAAACGTCGCAATAACTAAGCAACCGAAGAAAATAATAGCTGCTAGAACGTATACATTCATCCGGTCTTATCCGCTCTTAAAACAACTAAGGGTTGAGCGATGCTTAGTTGAAGTAAATCTCTTGTCTACTGTGATTTTTGGCTGTTTCTTTTATTCAGAAAAGGGTGCCCTTTGAGGAGGGCAGCGGGTCAAATTCACATAAATCGGGTTTTGGCTTGATCCATCAAAGCCTCGTCCACGGTCTCCACGCCAGACTCCCGGGCCATACTCTCAATCATCTGCTTGGCAAATGAGCGCACAGGTGCAGGAACATTTTCTAATCTCTTAGCCGCTCCTTCTGTCCAGGCCATCTCCCCACTGACCGTCCCCTCCGCAGAGCTGCGAGGACCCGCGGTCCCCATAGAAAGGGGACCCTGTCCGCTGGTCATCTCCGCCACAGTATTGGCAAAAGGGCATTTTCCCATGCTGTCTTTGATGGTTTGAGAAACTGGTTCTAGGGGATCGCTATTTGCTTTCTTTAACATGGATTGAGTCAATTCAAAAGGCGCAGGTGGCGTCTCCCGGCCACCCAGGGTGACTCCCAAAGCGGAAACAAGCTGTGTCTCACCAGCATTGGTTACCATGGAAAATGTCGCTCGGCACTGCGGACAACGAAACGTAATACCCAAGCTGTTGACACCAGGCTCCTCCACCTTCTGGAAAGCCATGTAAACTTCGCAAGTGCGGCAGACAAACTTCATAGAGAGTCGTGAGTTGAGAGTTTTGAGTTGAGAGTTTTGGATTCCGGAATTAATATCTTGCCAACCAACTTTTGGGCAATTTCTGAAAACAAAATACCGATAGGATGGCCCGCCACAAGAGGTTTACCGGAATCGAGACTCTTGGAAAGATCCGCATCAAAGGGAACACGACCCAGAACCTCCTGCCCTTGAATATCCGGGGAGGTAAAGAGATTAGAAAAATTTTCCACGACCCCTAAAACACGAATACCCAAATCCAGGGCATACTGTTTAGACCGTTCCACTACAGAGCGCGAAACCCCTGAACCTGTGGTGACAAAAACGGCTCCATCCATGTCCGGCATGTATTGTAGGATGGCGGGGGGCTTGTCTGCCGCTGCGCCGGGCGGCAAGTCCAAGAGCAGAAAATCTAGGGTCCCCCACCTCACATCCCCCAGAAACTCCCTCAAGGTACTGCTTTCCATCATGCCCAGCCACACCGGGGTGAGATCCATGGGCCCCTTCCACCGAATGGGTTCCGCCTTTTTAAGCAAAAAGGCCATCGAGGCCACCTTGATGCCTAAGGGACCCTCCAAAGGTTCGACTTCTGGTGACTTGTGGAAAGACCAAGTTTTTCCCTCTAACCCCAGCATGAGAGGGATGGAAGGGCCGTTCAAATCCGCATCCAGAATCCCTACCTTAAAACTTTTTCGAGCCAATGCCAACGCCAACTGCGCGGTGACGGTACTCTTGCCCACACCACCCTTCCCGCTCATGATGAATATCTTATGCCGGATTCGGGAAAGACGCAGCTTCACCTTTTGGACTTGATCCGCCAGTTGCCTCTGGACCTTGGCATCATCCCCAAACTCAATTTTATCCAGAATAGATTTCAATTCGGCCATGCTGGGAGTATTGTACTAAATTCAGCGAAACTTCTGGCGGAGGGCCTTTTCTACGGCAGGAGGGACGAATTTCTTGAGATCGCCTTTGAGAGCCGCCACTTCCTTGACCATGGAAGAGGAAAGATAGGTGTAATCCTCCCCCGGCATCAAAAAAACAGTTTCCACTTCCTTATATAGGCTGCGGTTCATGGAAGCTATTTGGAACTCATATTCCAAGTCGGAAACAGCTCTGAGGCCACGGATGACCACCTTCACGTTTTTGGATTTTAGGTGATCCACTAAAAGTCCCGAGAAGCTGCCCACCTCCACCTGGGAATTATCCTTAAGGCATTCCTTTATAAGAGATATTCTCTCCTGAAGGGTGAACGTGGATTTCTTTTGAGGATTGTCCGAGACAACCACAACGAGCTTATCAAAAATCTCGCAGGCCCGCTGGATAATATCGAGATGTCCATAGGTGATTGGATCAAAACTTCCAGGATAAACCGCTATTTTTGCCATATCTACTTACCTGGCGCATTATATTGCGCCAGGTACCAGCGGGAAGGAAGTACACATTGCCCACAGGTATCATCTTATCAACTTATCATCTTCAATAAAAGTTGCCTATGCCAGATCGATCCAGTGCCACCTGTTCTGGTACATGGCGATGAGTTTTCTTCGGATGGCCTGATGCTTCGGTTGAGAAAGAGTTGGATCCTGTTCCATAATCCTGGAGCCGTCTTCGCGCGCCCTGATGAGAAGCGCCGAATCCTTCAGGATATTCCCCACCTTGAGATGAAAATCTCCATGCTGTTCTGTTCCCAAAATTTCTCCTGGGCCGCGGTGCTTTAAATCTTCTTCTCCGATTTTGAAACCATCGGTGGTCTCACAGATGACCCGAATGCGGCCTTCCGCTTCGGTCGTTTTGGGCTCCGCCACCATTAGACAACAGGAGTTTGCCTCTCCACGCCCAATTCTGCCCCGGAGCTGATGCAGACTAGCCAATCCAAACCGGTCGGCATTCTGAACCATCATCACGGTGGCATTAGGCACATCCACTCCCACCTCAATGACAGGGGTAGCCACCAAAATATCCCACAATCCTAAGGAAAACTCCTCCATGGTTTTTGCCTTTTGAGCTCCTTGCATCTGCCCATGGACAAGCGCCACCTTCAGATCGCCAAATACCTCACGTTTGAGTCTTTCAAACTCCTTCCTGGCCGCTTTGAGATCCCTGTGGCCGGATTCTTCAATGATAGGATAAACAATATAGGATTGGTGCCCCGCCTCCACTTCACTGCGGATGAAATCAAAACCTTCTTTTTCCGTTAAATGCCGAGTGGAAACAGGCTTTCTCCCGGGAGGCATCTCATCCAACGTAGAGACATCCAGATCCCCATACAAAGCCAGCGCCAGTGTCCGGGGAATAGGCGTAGCCGTCATCACCAGAAGGTCCAGGGGAGGTCCTTTCTGGCGCAAAGTAGCCCTTTGGCGTACCCCAAACCGATGCTGTTCATCGATCACCGCTATCCTGAGCTTGGGGATGCGAACCTCCTCCTCCAGAAGGGCATGTGTTCCAATCACAATATCTATTTTCCCATCCTCTATCTCCTTTAAGAGTTCCTTCCTCTGGCCGGGCTTCGTGCGAGAAGTGAGCAGGGCATACCGGACAGGCAAATCCTTGAGGAACTTGTCGAATGTCACCAGATGCTGCTCCGCCAGAATCTCGGTAGGGGCCATGAAGACCCCCTGATATCCATTCTCCACACCCAGGAGCAAAGCGGAAAGGGCCACTACTGTCTTGCCTGAACCCACATCTCCCTGAAGAAGCCGAGTCATGGGCGTGGGCTGTTGCATATCCTGAAATATTTCGTTGATGACGCGCCTCTGAGCCTTGGTCAGATCAAACCCCAGGTGCTCCCGGAAAGGAGTCAAAAGATGTCTTTTGATTTCATAGCCATAGCTTTTTTGAACCCTCTTTGTTTGACGCTGTTTGATGGCCCAGGCAAGAGAAAGAAGCAGAAATTCATCGTAGGCCAGCCGGGTCCTGGCGGCATCGCGCTCCTGAGAGGATTTAGGAAAATGCAATCCCCACAGAGCCTGTTGTACCCCCAGAAGATCCCTCTTTTCAATCAAATCTCCAGGAAGGGGATCTTCTACCAGAGAGGCGTTGGAGGAAAGGGCCTGATGAACGATTTCTCTCATGAAGGACTGCCTAAGTCCCTCCGTCAAAGGATACAGGGGGACGATGCGTCCCACATGCAGGGCCGCCTTTTCATCTTGGGTGGAATAGTATTCCTCCACCCTTATTTTAGAGGTGGGAAACAAAGAGTCCTCAGGTTTGCCTATAATCCAGAGGGGGTGTCCGGCGGCAATATCTTCTTTAAGAGGTTTGAATACATCGTACCGAAGGCTGGGGCGTTTGAACCAGACGGCCTCCCGCATCTGGCCATGGCCATTTTCCATCGTGGCCTTCAGAATGGCCAGTTTCAGACCCACCTGTTGAAACCGGGTTTTGGTAACCCGTCCTTTAAACACGGTAGGGCTGGAGATGGTTCTATCTTCCCACTCCCTGGGAAAGTGAAAAAGAAGATCTTCCACCAAATAGATCCCCAGGTGGGACAAAAGGCGTGACCGGCGCGGACCCACCCCTTTCAGATACTGAACGGAACTTTTAAGATACGCCGATTTGGGACTCAAAAGATGGCCTCACCACGCGTCCACTCTTAATGCAATCAGAACAGACGTAAGCGGTGCAAACCCGGCCATCCAAGACCAGCTTCTGGCGTTGGAGGTTAGGACGGAATATGCGGCGGACGGCCTTGTGGGAATGGCTATAGGAATTACCTGCCACTGGCCCCTTCTCACATAGTGCACAACGGAAAGCCATAGTTGACGCTGCCAAATAAGCAGCATGGGATATTTTACCAAATTACTGATGCCTGCACAAATTGATAAACTACCCCCATGATTCTTTTCTTGGGCATTCTCTTGGGAATTTCTTGCTTTTTCAGACCCATTCAAAATTCAGACCTTTACTGGCACCTGAGCGCCGCAAAGTATATGCTTTCCCAAGGAGCCGTCCCCAGGACAGATTTCCTCTCCCACACCATGCAGGGAAAGCCTTGGGTCGACTTTGAGTGGCTCACTCAGCTGATTTATCACGGAATTTATTCTGTTTGCGGCTTTCCAGGCTTGCTGGCCCTGCGCGTTCTTTTATTCTGCGGTCTGATCGGTATTCTTTGGAAACTCCTTCGTTTATACAGGGTAGAAGGCACAGGGAGTGGACTGGCCATTCTGCTTTTATCCATCTCTCTAATACCCAGCGCCGATGTCAGGCCGGAAAACTTCTCCCTTCTCTTCTTCTACATGCTCCTTTATAAACTGGAAACATGTAGGCTTAGACTTTGGAAACCCAATTCCCGGCACTGGATTCTAGTGCTCCTCGGCTTTTGTTTATGGTCCAACCTCCATGCCGGCTTCTTATACGGGCTGGTATTGATGGGGTTCTACGGTCTAGGAAGTCGCGAGGAGATGCGAAAACTAAGATGGTTGGCGGGAAGTTTTCTGGCAGGGATGAGCGGTGCTCTACTGAACCCCTATGGATTAAGAATATACCAGGCCATCCTGCAACACCAAAGAGATCTGCCGCAGCTACAAAAGTATATTTCCGAATGGAATCCAGCCAGTTTCGAGAACCCCTGGCAATGGCCCTACTGGGTTCTGCTTTTCGTCTGCTTTTTGGTGACCCTGATCCACTACATCCGAACACGCCACACCCCCTTGCCCTACATCCTGGCCATTCTCTTTTGGGGTCTGTCTTCGGCCAACTATTCCCGCCACACGGCATTCTTCTGCTTGCTGGCCATACCCTATACGTCCTCCATGTTGCTAAAACTGAATTTGAAGATAGGGGAAAAAATAGATTCCAAAATGGTGACAAGATTTTTATTCCTTGTGTTCTTTATTCCTTACCTAAGCATTTTTGTCTGGCCGTTTTTAATCAAAGACCGTATTCAGGAAACCCGTTTTATCCCGCTGGGGGCCGTTGAATTTTTAAGGGAACAAGCCCCTGTATTGAAAGGGAAGCGGCTCTATCATACTTGGGGACAGGGAGGATACATCGGTTTCAGGCTCTATCCTTTATATAAGGTCTTCCTGGACGGACGATACATATTCCATCCCCTCCTGGAAGAGACTCTGCAGGCGCGAGCACAGCCGCAGAAATGGCTGGCCTTTATGGATAAATATGAGATAGGGATCGCACTTTTGCAAAGATCCAGCCAGGACTTCAGTGTTTTCGAAGTGGCCCTCAAAAACGGCGGAAAAAGGACACTGAAACGACCCTTTTATCTGACTTACATGCCCAAAAAAGATTGGGCCCTGGTGTATTGGGACGAAAAGGACATGATTTTCGTCAGGCGGTCCTCCGTAGATGGAAAATGGCTCGCCAGACATGAATACACCTATGTCCGACCAGATGATTCCGAGGCACTGTCCTACATGATTTCAGAAAAACTTGTCCCTGCGGATGCAGTGCAGCGTGAGTCGGCGAGATACCGAACTAAGCGGCCAAACCCTTCTCGCGAAGGTGGTGGCGGATTTTAGAGCGGGCGCGAGCAGTCTTCACCACAAGCAGCCAGTCTTTTTTGGGGGTACTTGCTTTTTTGGTAAGAATCTCACAAACATCCCCGCTTTTCAAAACGTAATCCAGTTTTACCATTTTGTTGTTTACTTTGGCTCCCACACAGGTATGCCCAATATCGGTGTGCACGGCATAGGCGAAATCGATGGGTGTGGCACCGGCGGGGAGCGCTTTCACGTCTCCCTGAGGAGTAAAGACAAAAACCTGATTGAGTTCCAGATCCGTCTTCAAGCTTTCCAGAAACTCTCTGGGACTTTTCAAGTCTTGGAGCCACTCGATCCACTGCCGCAACCAATTGAGCTTTTCTTCCAGATGGGGGTCCTCTTTTTCTTTATCTTTCTCCCCGCTCTTGTATTTCCAATGCGCCGCAATTCCGTACTCCGAGGTGCGGTGCATCTCTTCCGTCCGAATCTGAACCTCGGTGATGTCACCCGAAGCGGCAACCACTGTCGTATGCAGGCTCTGATATAAATTCATCTTAGGAATGGAGATGTAATCGGTGAAACTTCCGGCCACCGGTTTAAAAGCGGCATGCACAATGCCCAGGAGGGCATAGCAGTTGGCCACTGTATCAGCGATGATGCGCACTCCCAAAGCATCCTGAATTTCCTCAAAAGGCTTATCCTGCCTCTTCATCTTTTCATAGATGGAGTAAAGGCTTTTGGTGCGGGAGAGCAATCGATAGGAAATCCCTGAAGATTTCAGGTGTTCCTCCAGTGCCCCCTTAAAAGATTCCAAGGCCGTCTCGCGACCGGCTTGCCGGACTTGAATTTTCCGATTCAACTCCTGGTACTCCTCCGGGTTTAAGTACTGAAAGGCCAGATCCTCCAACTCACTCTTGAGCTCAAACATCCCAAGACGGTGGGCCAAAGGAGCATAGAGTGAAACCGTCTCCTGCGCAATGCGAACCTGGTGGTTCCGATCCAGGAAATTCAATGTCTTCATGTTGTGCAACCTGTCCGCTAGCTTGATCAAAATGACACGAATATCCTGAGCAGTAGCCAGAAGCATCTTTCTCCAGTTCTCGGCCTGGGCCTGATCCTGGGAAGAAAACTGCAGAGCGTCTATCTTGGTGACTCCCTGAACCAGCTGGGTGATTTCCTTGCCGAACTCTTGCTCCAATGCCTCGGCCTTTATGGGGGTATCTTCCAAAACGTCATGCAGCAGCCCCGCCGCGATCGTGGGCAGGTCCAGTTTAAATTCCACCAACGTATTGGCTACCGCTTCGCAGTGAACAAAGTAGTGTTCTCCCGAGGCTCGGTTTTGGTTGGTGTGGGCTTTTTCGGAAAACTGGTAGGCTTTCTCTAGCAGGGCGGCATCCACATGGGGAGCATAAGATTTGAATCTCTCGGCAATTTCTGCGAATCCCATGGAAATCAGCGAACAAAAGTAGTGGAAAGAAGCCCCACGGCAAAAAGGATCAGGCAGGCACGGTCATTGGTTCGGTGGATACGGGGAAGAATATCCGCGGTGGCGATGTAGATAAAACATCCTGCCGCAAAACCTAAAAGAAGCGAGAGGGTCTGTTCCTTTAAGCCACCCAGCCATGGAAAAGTCAAGAGGCTTCCCAGGGGGGTGACCAGGGCCAGCCCCAAGCACAGGAGGAAACTTTTGGAAGCGGAATATTCCGCCTGTTTAAACAAAGAGGTGAGGGTGAGTCCGTCCGCAAATTTATGAAGGGCCAAAGCGGTGCCCACACTGGCTCCCGCCGGCAAGCCCGCTTTAAAAGAGATGGACAGATTGACACCGTCGATCATAGAATGAAGGGCCATGGCCGCCAACGCAGTCCAGCCGATGAGGTGGATGGAACACTCCTCCAGATACTCCGGACAGGAATGCATCATCGCGAAACTTTCCAACCCAAACAAGAGAATAAACGCCGCGATGATCCCCCAACTGGCCACGGATGGATGGAAAGACCAGGCTTCCGCCAGTAAGGTGGTAAATGTGGAGGAAAGCAGAATACCGGAACCCAGAGAAAGAAGCCTCCAAAGGCTTTCCCGACTCAATTGCCCTTTCCAAAGCGGCAAGGTACCTCCCGCCAGAGTGAGTATAAAGGCAAAAATATTGAAGCCAACCAAATACACCATCGTTTATTTTTTTTCGAGAAGGCTCACAAGACAACAATCTGTCCCTGCTTCTACGGTTGAATTAACCTCCTGCTCTTGAATCAGCCGGAGTCCCATCCCTTGTAAAATTTCGCGATACAACTCCCGGCTTGCCCTTTGCCCTTTGGCATGGCTGTGCGCCAGCAACACCCTTCCCTGCCGAGAGAGATACCGTAATAGTTTTTCCAAAACGGGCTGGACACAACGCTCGGGTGAGCTTCCCAAGATTCTTAAGAGATCGTTTCTTTCTCCTAAATAATACAACACCTCACTCAAGACGATTAAATCAAAACGCTCATCCTCCGAAGGAACCCAGTAACGCAAATGGGACTTGAGCAACTTCACCTGAGGCGCGTTTTCCAGCCTCGACCTCGTCCGTTGTAAAGCTTCCTCCGAAACATCCAGGGCCAAGATTTTATTACAAATAGGAACCAGTTTTTCTGTAAAGAAACCCTCGGCACATCCGACCTCCAGCGCGTAGGCATAGAAACGATCCTGAAGCAACTGAATCATCAACTGAAATCGTCTTTGTTCAAATTCTAAAGTCGCATACCGGTAGGGATCCACACGATACTTAAAGAATCCTTCGAATTTCCGTTGGTTAATAGCGTCATGCATCCGGAACAAGAATTTTGGGATCATAAGGTTCCAGTTGTTGGAGTTGATATAACATCGCATAAAGGCCTTTCTTGGCCAAAAGCTCCGCATGAGTTCCAGATTCCACTATCTCTCCTAAATGCATCGCAAAAATCCTGTCGGCATTTTGAAGGGTGGAAAGGCGGTGGGCAATGACAAAGACGGTCCTTCCCTGATACAGTTTTTCCAATGCCTGCTGGACACTTCTTTCGCTCGCGGTATCCAAATTGGAAGTGGCCTCATCCAAGATGTGAATCGACGGATTTTTGAGAATGGCCCGCGCAATAGCGATTCTTTGTCTCTGACCTCCAGAAAGACGAATTCCGCGATCTCCCAAAAGAGTATGGGGGCCGGCAGGAAGCTGCTGGACAAAAGAAGCTGCATCCGCCGCCCTCAAAGCGTTCAATACCTCTTCTTGAGAAGCCTCCGGCTTACCCAGAGCAACATTGCCTACCACTGAATCATTGAATAAGATCGTATCCTGGGTTACCAAACCGATATGATCTCTCAAGGATTTTATGGAAAACTCTCTCAAATCCATATCATCCACCAGAATCTGACCCTGCGCAGGATCAAAAAGCCTCAGCAAAAGATGGGCCAATGTCGTCTTCCCTGATCCGCTGGGCCCAGCAATGGCCACCACTTCTCCCGGAGACATCTGCAGGTTGATATTCTTAAGCGCCCAGCTCTCTCGACCTGGATAACGGAAGCATACGTTTTTGAGCTGAATGCCTTGCCTGGGATTTTTAAACGGCAAGGGACCGGTTCTTTCCTGCACGGCGGGCTTTTCATCCAATACCTGAAATATCCTCTCAGCCGAGGCCAAAGATATCTGCACCGTGGAGTTGAGTCGAGCCAGATTTTTAATAGGATCGTAAGCGGCAAAGAAACTACCCAGGAACGCAAAGAAGGTGCCCGGGGTCATCTGTTCCTGGATGATCTCCTTGCCTCCATAAAACACCAAAGTGGTCAACACAAGACTGCCCAAGAATTCCATCAGAGGTCCGGAAAGGGCGGTGGCCCTTAAGTATCGCATCATCTGGAAAAAAAACGAGGAGCTCTCCTGATTGAATTTTCGTATGGCACCCTCTTCGTAGTTGAAGGCCTTCACCACAATCATCCCCTGCAGGCTTTCTTGAAAGCGGTGGTAGATTTCCCCCATGATCTCCTGGCTCTTAGAACCGGATTCTCTCATCTTCTTGCCCAATACCACCAGAACGACTGCCGCCAGCGGCAGAGCCGTCATGGCGATCATGGCGAATTTCCAATGGATGGCGAACAAAACAAAAAGAAGGACAACGACCGTCATGGTATCCCGGATAAGGTATAGAGGCGTGAAATGAAGCCCGGATTGCAGCGTGTTCAGGTCATTCGTCACGCGGGCCAAAATTTCTCCGGACCGCCTTCCCCAGAAAAAATCCATAGACAGATCATGCAGATGCCGAAACAACGTTTCGCGCAATTCCTGGGTAATCCTTTGACCGATGAAACTCATCAGGTAGGCTTGGGTGTAAGCCAAGAGCATCTTGATCAAAAAGATGCCGGGAATCAACAAGACGGCCAGATAAAGCATTTGGGGATCTCGGTGGACAAAGACGTAATCCACCACCGGTTTCAGCAACCAAACCGAAATGCCATTCAACCCCGCCACGCAAAGCATGGCAATGGAAGCCTGCACGAACCGCAGGCGGTAGGGTTTTAGATAAGGGAGAAGTCGAGACGCGATGTTCATTTAAGTTTTTCCAAGATCAATTGGGCGGCTCTCTGGGAAGCACCGGGATCTCCTAAAACTCTCCTGAGTTCCAAAAGATTCCTGCGCAAGTTGGCCAAGCCCTGGACGTCCTTGATCTGTCTAAGGCTTTCCTCCACCACCTTTTCCGGAACAGCGTCCGACTGGATCAGCTCCGGCACTAATCGGTGGCCCGCCAGGATATTGGCCATGGCAATGTAGGGAACTCGTATAATGGACCGAGCCACCCAGTAGGTAAACCAAGGCAGTTTGTAAGCCACCGTCATGGGTATGCCCAACAGGGCATTTTCCAAGGTGGCCGTTCCGGAGGAGGTCAAAGCAAAATCCAACTCGGACCGCAATTGGTAGTTCGATTCACGGACAATGGAAATGGACTTCCACCCATTTCTGAGGTAAGGTTTTAAAAAATCATCCGAAATCTGAGGGGCGGCAAAGACATACGCTTGCACGGAAGGAAGCTCCTTTTGAATCTTCCGGTAAGCCTCCAAAAACAAAGGCATGTGCCGGTGGATCTCCTGAGGACGACTTCCTGGCAGAATGCCTATTTTAAATGGGATTGGTCGTTGGTCGTTTGTCGCTGGCTGTGGTTGAGGAAGGATGTCCAAAAGCGGATGCCCCACATAAGTGCAAGGAATCCCAGCCCCATGATAAATATCTTTCTCAAAAGGAAAAATCACAATCATATGTTCTACCAGCTTTGCCAGGTGTTGGATCCGGCCCGGACGGCTGGCCCACACCTGAGGACTGATGTAGTAGAAGGTGGGAATCTTGCGATGTTTGGCCAAGCCCAGCACCTGATGGTTAAAACCATAAAAATCAATCGTAATGACGCCATCAGGTTTCTTCTCATCCAGATACCGGCGCACCACATTGAGAAGCCTGGACCACACAAAAAATCTCAAGATCGGTTCTGCAAAGCCGGCAGCCCCAAGCGCCACAAGGTCAAAGAGAAATCTGTCCGCAACAACGGACATGTGTTTGCCACCCAAGGCCGCCACATACAGATCAGGCCGAAGGCTCTTGAGCTCCTGGATGAGCCGAGCCCCATGCAGATCGCCGGAAGTATCTCCCGCGACAATCAGCAGACTTTTAGCGCCAATCAACGAATCCATGTCAAGAGTCCCTCCCCCTTCGATTTCTTTCCATTCGACGGAGGCCCTTGGGATAGTTCGTGGAGTTTCAATTCATCGATGATTTTCAAGGCAAGTTTGAGAGAGCGGAAACCAGATTCCGCGCAAGGCCAGGGTTTGCGGTCGTGGCGAATGCAGTCCACAAAATGAGCCAGCTCCAGCTTCAAGGGTTCCACCTTCTCCAGCTTGGGATACAACACCTCCACATCCTTTAGGCTCTTGATGACGGGGTTTTTTCGGCGGCAAACCTTTAGTCTGGCGTTCAAATAATCCAAGGAAAGGTAACTCTCCTTTTGAAAGATTCTGATTTTTCGGGATTTTTCCAGGGAGATGCGGCTGGCGGTCAAATCCGCAATGCAGCCGGATTTAAATCGGAGTCGCACGTTGGCAATATCTTCGTGATTGGAGAGAAGGCTGGCCCCCACCGCCTCCAAACTTTCCACCTCCGCATCCACCAGTGTCAACAGGATATCCAGATCATGGATCATCAAATCCATCACTACGCCGATGGAAGCCACCCTCGGATCATAAGGCCCAAGGCGCTCCACCGTAATAAACTGGGGCTCCTGGACATGGTGTACCGCCTCCAGAACCGCTGCATTAAACCGCTCCACATGCCCCACCTGCAGCATGACTCCCTTCTCTTCCGAGGTTTTAAGAAGATCCTTTGCTTCTTCCACGGAAGCGGCTAATGGTTTCTCAATCAAACAATGAATCCCCTTCTGGATCGCAGACAAACCGATTTCAGCATGTCGCTCCGTAGGCACCGCCACCACCACTGCTTGAATCTGGGGCAACAGATCCTGATAGTTTCTATAAGCCACGGAACCATACCGCCAGGCCACCATTTGAGCACGCCACAGGTTGGAATCACAGACACCCACCAATTCCACATCCGGCATCCGGGAAAGGATGCGGGCATGGTGAGAACCAATTTTTCCGGCTCCGATGACTCCTATCTTAATGGTTGAAGTGGCCATAATTTGCATCCTCCCACTACGAAATTTTCTCTTCCTCCATCGCCAGGACGGTGGTGTCTAGATGATCCACCTGTCCTACAAAATGCTCCCGATCTAAAATGATAGATTTCCCCGCCTCCAAAGCCAAAACGCGCACTCCCGCCCTGCGTATCGTCTCCAACGTATCCATGCCGATCACAGGCAAATCAAACCGGAAATCCTGTTTGGGTTTGGCCACCTTGACCACCACCAAACTCGCGGGATGCCCATTTTGACGCACGATTTCACTGGCTCTCAAAATACAAGCGTCCGTGCCCTCCATCCCTTCCACCGCCACCACCGCTCCCTCTTTGACCACCACGGTCTGCCCGATATCCAATCCGGAGAGGGTTTTCGCCGCCTTCCAGCCCAGTCGAATATCCTCCTGCTCCGCAGACGTAGGTTTGCGGCGGGTCAAAATTCCCGGTCCAGGAATCAGATGGGCCAGAAATGTAGCGGAGCTTAGCAGCTGGATACCCTCCCTGGAAAATTCGTTGGCGATCTCGCCCAAAATGGAATCCGTCCTTCTATCCTTGAGCCGAGCCAAGAGTTTTAAAGCGCGCCCATCCGGCAGGATGCCCCCGAATAGAGAATTGTGCTGAACCTTTCCCACCATCACAGCCTGGGTCACGCCTGCCTCTCGCAAAAAAGAAATCGGTTTGGTGAGCTGTCCCAATTTAAAACACCGTATCTTTTCCACCTCATGATTGAGTTCGGGACTTGTCACGCCTTCAATCCCGATAGCCACAACCATTTTCCCCATCCTCTTCGCTTCTTGGGCGAACAAAACAGGGAATCGGCCACCCCCAGCGATCAAACCAATTCTATTAGGCACCATTATAAATGTTCTATGGTTCTGTGGAACTAGACACTGACGGGTTCTTCTTCCTCTTCCGGGGCCGACTTGCGCAACCTCATGATCCCTCGTTTACTCTTTTCGACAAATCCCACCAAGGAGGCCGCCTCTTGCGTCATAGGCCCCGATTTGAGCTTCTCGATCGCCTCCTTAAGGGTCACCCCTGAAAGAAAAAGCGTTTTGAAAGCATCCTTGACGGAAGAGATTCCTTCCCTTCCGATACCGGCCCGCCTCATCCCTATCAGATTCAAGCCCACTAGTTTGGCACGATCTCCCTGGACTGTGCAAAACGGAGGAACGTCTAAACCTACCATCGATCCCGCACCCAACATCACCACAGAACCGATCCGGACAAATTGATGAATCCCCACCATGCCGCCGATGATCACCCCATCTCCTACTTCTACATGGCCGGCCAAGGCCGAGGAGTTTACCAACACCAACCCATTGCCCACACGGCAGTCATGCCCCACATGGGAGTAAGCCATGAACATACAATCATTGCCGATCACCGTCAGTTCCGTGACGTTCCCTCGGTTCAACGTCACATACTCCCTGATGACGTTATTGTCTCCCAAAATCAGTTTAGTAGGTTGTCCCGAATACTTGAAATCTTGAGGAGGCGTGCCTATACAGGCCCCCATATGAATCCTGTTGTCGCTGCCTATTTGGGAATACTCCACCATGCAATGCGGGCCGACCACGGTGTTTTTTCCGATGGAGACATTTTTTCCAAGAATGGTGTAAGGCCCCACCTCGACCCCCTCCGCCAGTTGGGCGGAAGGATCAACAACTGCGGTTGGGTGAATTTTTATTGACATAATCGCCTCCGGATTTTCATTTGTCCACGATAGCAAAGGAAAGATTCCCTTCCGTCACCAGAGTTCCATTCACGTAGGCCTCGCCGCGAATTTTGCCTGCCCGAGATCCTATACGGAGCATCTCAATTTGAAGTTTCAATACCTGCCCCGGTCTGACCGGCTGACGGAACTTGACCTCTTCAATACCCAGAAAATAGGCAATCTTTCCAGACAGCTCCGGCTTCGTGAACATCAAAACACAAGCGGTCTGGGCCAAAGCCTCCACAATCAAAACCCCGGGCATAACAGGATGTCCCGGAAAGTGTCCTTGAAAAAACTCCTCATTCCCGGTCACACATTTGATCCCCACCGCTTTTTTCTCAGGCTCAAGAATCTCCACCCGATCTACCAGAAGAAAAGGATACCGATGTGGGATGATTTTTTGGATATCCGTAAATTCCAGAATCTTTACCGGCGTCTGTGCCGTCGTTTCTGCAGTCATAGAACCTCCTCCTTCATCCGCATTTTTCGCGCCGCATGGCTCAAAATTTTGGCAAATTGAATATTGTGCAAATGTCCCGGTCGAATAGCTTCGATCCGCACCGTATTCAAGCATCGGCTCATCAGAGCCAGGTCCCCCATCATATCCAAAACTTTATGACGAACAGGTTCATTGGGGAATCGGAGACCACCGGAGCTGGAGTGAACCTTATCCTTCCCAATCACCACCGTATTCTCCAAGGAGCCGCCGCGTCCCAAACCCTGTTTTTTGATCTGCTCCACCTCTTCTTCAAAACAGAATGTCCTCGCTCCCGCCACCTCTGAAAGATAAATTTCCGGGCTGGGCACCAGCTCAAAGGACTGCTTCCCCACCAAGGGGTGGTCATATTGGTAGGTCACCGAAATCTCAAATCGCTGCCACGGAATCGCTCGGTAGGAACTATCACCGGAGCTGTAGCACGTTTCCTCGGGAATCCGCAGTTGGCGCTTAGGGTTCTCCGCCAGCTCTTGGATACCAGCCTTTAAAAGCGCCTGGGCAAAAGCCAAAGAAGATCCATCCATTGCGGGCGGTTCTGCGGCATCGAGAAGGACATCCAAATTGTCCACACCCAGACCCGCCGCTGCAGAAAGGAGATGCTCCACCGTATAAATTTTCACCCCATGTAATTCCAGAGTCGTCCCGCGCAAAGTCGTGGAAACGAACTCCACCCGAGCAGGAATAGCAGGATGGCCTGCAATATCCGTTCGAAAAAAGCGAATTCCAGCATTGGCCAAGGAAGGCCTAAAAGTCAAATGTACCTTCCCGCCGGTATGCAGACCCACTCCCTCCAGGGCAACTTCTTCCAGAATGGTAGTTTGATGCTTAGGCTCTGTCACGGAATTAATGACCAATTTGCCGGAAGCGGTTTTGGTGCGAGCCAAAGTGCCGCGAGGCGCGGCGTACCCGCAGTGGTACGTAAGCCGAGTAGCGCAAAGGCGCAGCCCAAAAGCGGCCCGGCCCTTCGGGGAGACCCATCTTCGGGCAATTTCTTTGTTGCTCGATCGGTTACAATACTCTGCGGCATTGCTCCCTCCTCGCGCCTCGAACTCGCCAC
>JACQJN010000251.1 GCA_016205085.1 Elusimicrobiota bacterium
CGCTACGAAATCCCGTCCCTTTATCTAACCACATCTGATCTTTTTCGCCAAATGCGGGCCGCCGAGATTGAAAGAAGCGCAATCCAATGGACCAAACAAGTTCTGGAAAATTGCGACTTAGTAAAATTCGCAAAATATGAGCCTACAGACACAGATAAACAACAAGATATCACCCTGGTGCGGAAAATAGTCGAAACCACCATGCCTTACGAGTCTAGAGTCAAAAGTCTGGAGTCCAAGGATGAATTCAGGTAAAACTCTCAACTCTCAACTCTCAACTCTCAACTCTTTATGACCTTCACCAATCCCCTTGCACTGCTTTTGTTGTTGCCTATTTCCGCAGCGGCCACAGCAAGCCTCATCTACTCAGGCCGACTCCGGGTCGCGCTCCCTTTTCCCAAAGGGATTCTCCTGGACCGAATCGCACTTCACGGTCCCCCCGCTATTTTAAAATACGTTCCTTATGCCTTGACCTTCTTGGCTTCAATCCTCCTTGTCTTGGGATTGGCCAGGCCTCAGAAAGTACTTTACCAGGCAAACTTGGAGAAATATGGAGTGGATATTCTTCTGGCCATAGATACCTCCGAAAGCATGCGTGGATTGGATTTTCAGCCACTCAACCGGTTGGAAGCAGCCAAAATCAACGCAAAGGAATTTATCCGCAATCGCATTCATGACCGCATCGGGATTGTGGTTTTCGCCGCACATGCCTTTCTGCAATGCCCATTGACATTGGATTATGAAAGCCTATTGGAGTTTTTGGACGTCGTGGAAATCGGAATGACGCACTCCGATGGAACCGCGGTCGGTGACGCCATCGCAACCGGAATCAATCATCTCAAAACAAGCCATGCCAAAACCAAGGTCCTGATCCTTTTGACGGATGGCCGAAGCAATACCGGATATATTTCGGACCCATTGCTGGCTGCCAAAACGGCGCAGAGTTTTGGCATTAAAATCTACACCATCGGCACAGCAACGAAAGGCCTGGCCCCCTATCCGGTCCAGGATCCCCTTTTAGGGACCCGCATTGTGCAGCTCCCGGAAGATCTGGATGAAGAATCATTGACTCAAATTGCCCAAACTACAGGGGGCCAATTTTTTCGGGCCACAAATACCCAGGAACTCAAAAAGATATACACCCAGATTAATCATATGGAAAAAACACACGCCAAAATTCCTGAAACGGCTTCCCGTGAAGATATGGCTCTTTACTTTCTCATTCCCGCCTTGCTTTTATTGCTCATGGAATCTATGTTATCAAGCACTTACCTATTAAGGATCCCATGATCCCACCACCTACCTATTCACCGAAGGTGAATTTCTGTTTTACATATTTTCCTAGCCAGCCAGAGGCTGGCAGGCAGGTGGTGGGATGACTGAACTTTTTCGTTACCCCATGATGTTGCCCATCTTACTTCTCACAATCCTAGCGCTCATTGCCCTATTGGCTTGGTCTTCACGAAGAAAACAGAGAATTCTGGCGCAACTGGGCCACCCTTCAACACTTTACCGCATGATCCCCATGGAAACTCCCAAAAGACAGAATCTAAAAAAAAATTTGCGTTTGGCCGCAGTGCTCTCTTTATTATTAGCCGTTGCCGGACCACAGTGGGGAATCGAATTGACCGAGTTTGAGTCCGCCAGCAATCAAATCGTCATTGCGGTAGACACATCCCTCTCCATGAACGCAGAAGACATAAAACCCAATCGAATGCATAGAGCCAAGGAGGCCCTCTCTTTGCTCATGGACCAACTGAAGGGAAATCGAATTGGGCTTATTGCTTTCAGCGGAGAGGCGCATATTCAATGCCCTTTGACGAGCGACATGGAAGCAGTCAAGACATTTCTCTCCTCTCTACAGGCAGGAATGCTGCCCCAGCCCGGAACGGCTATCGGCAAAGCCATCCGGCTGGCGAGCAAAATGCTCAAGCCCTATACTGGAGAAAAAGCCCTCATCCTTCTTACGGACGGAGAAGACCACCATTCCAATCCTCTCCAAGCCGCGCAAGAGGCGCAGCAGACAGGTATTCATATTTTTCCGATTGGATTAGGCACCCCCCAGGGAGATCCCATTCCGATTCGAGATGAAACAGGAAAAATAAGCGGCTACAAAAAAAACAAAAAAGGGGAA
>JACQJN010000252.1 GCA_016205085.1 Elusimicrobiota bacterium
ACCTCCCTCTCCTGCCAATCCGCGGCTTTATAAAGAAGGACGAGGCTGGGCAATTCCGCATCCAGGCGCGGCAAATCCACCTTAATGAATACTTTCGCCCGCTTGTCCATGGAAGTCAAAAGATACACCACCTGGATCATCTCCCGATAGGAAACCCCGGGAGTGGGAACGGCCGGCATCTGGGGTGTTGCCCCCTCCGGAAGAAAAGGATTCGGATTGGGATCGGTGATATAGCCCTTCAACTCCACAGGCCCTTTCCAATCCACGCTAGTAATCATATCCAAATAGGAAAAACCAAGTTTCTCCTTTAAAATAAGGCAAAACGGCTTTAAATCCTTTGGAGAAACTTTAATCGTAAGATACCCCTTGACCTCCCCCGGATCAGGAGTTTCCCCTCCCAGCCTCTGGATATTAGGGAATTCGCGCTGAATCTGTTTAAAAAGCTCGTCCGGAGTCATGTGAGGATACGGGAGCCCTTCTCTTGTATAGGGCTGGCGCCGGCAAGCCGCATGGACTTCATTTTCATCATCTTCTCCTGAAGTTTCAAAACGGCATATTGAAGGGCCTCGGGGCGGGGCGGGCATCCACCCACATACACGTCTACGGGAATAATTTTATCCACCCCCTTCACCACGGAGTAGGAGTCGTAATACGGTCCCCCGCAGTTGGCGCAACTGCCCATGGAAATGACAAATCTGGGCTCCGGCATTTGGTGGTATATGCGGATGATGGGGTCCGCCATCTTCTTCACCACTGTCCCCGCCACGATCATCACATCCGCCTGGCGTGGGCTGGGACGCGGGATCACCCCCATGCGGTCGAAATCAAATCGGGAGGCATAAGCCCCCATCATCTCGATGGCGCAACAGGCCAATCCGAACGTCAAGGGCCATAGAGACGATTTCCGGGACCAGTTGATCATGGTATCGGCGGTAGTCAAGAAAAGCTCTCCGCCGGGAAGAGAACCGCACAAACCCGGAAGTTTCTCCAGAACTATTCCCATGTCAAGGCTCCTTTCCTCCACGCAAAGATCAACCCGACGAAAAGAATCGCCAAAAATATCAGCATCTCCAAAAGCGCTACCCCCCCTAAACGCCTGGCTCCCACCGCCCAGGGATAAACGAACAATGCCTCCACATCGAAGAGAACAAAAAGCAGCGCGTAAAGATAAAAACGAATGTTGGTTTTAATCTCGGTCGTTCCGACTGTTTCGATCCCGCACTCATAAGTCGTTCTCTTCAAAGAATCATTTACCCTGGGCCTGAGCAGATAAGCCGCGATGAGAGAAACACAGGCAAAAGCCAAAGCGACCAAGACAAAAACCAGGATCGTGGAATAGGCTGTCAACATCCTTTTCTTTGTATGAGGACTTTATATATGTCCCCCATCCCTTCCGGATGGAAGAGGGTTTTTATTTTGTTTCTTTCCTGAAACTTAAGCAGGTCAGATCCCCTGGGCAATAAATCCATGATCTTTCGATCCATCAAGAACTTGCCTAGGCTTTCGTAGGATTCGAACTTCAAGCCCAAACGATTCCCCTCTTGAATCAGGGATTCAAAATCCACCCCCGCCGTCAGATCGCTCTCCCCCGGCTCTCGAAGCGGGTCATCATCCAACCAATGTTTGCGGAATCTTTTCAAAGAAGCCGGGATGGCATGGGATAATCTTCTGCCATAATCAATGCTCATCACGGTGCCAGCCTTTAGTTTCCGAGATACCAAACGGAGCCATTTTAACGCCTCGAGATTGATGGAAGCTTTTTCTCCCTCCTCCAGAGAAGAAGCCAGACGTTCCGCCGATGGCACCAACTCCGGAGAAGACAATTCCCCCAACTCAAACTCAGAACTTCGGACATATACCTCCCTCATATGGCCATCCCTTTTTTCTAAAAGATGGAGGGGAAAAGAATCCAGCAGTTCGTTCGAGAAGAAAATACCGGAACATGGGGGCAACTCTTGCAAGTCGGAATATCCCAGCACCCTCACCCCGAAAGAGGATAAACCGATCAGGCTTTCCAACAGGACCCCTTCCGCTCTTTCCACCAGCACATATTGGATTCGGGACAAGTAGCCCGCATAATCCGAGCGGATGGCAGTCAATATATCTCGAGCCAAACGACCCGAACCTGAACCCATTTCCACCAGCATGTAGGGGGGCATTACCCCACTCTGCTTCAAGAGATCCAGGCGTCTGATCAGCTCCCCCGCCAGAACGGTTCCAAAGGCTGAGTGCAGTTCAGGGGCGGTATAGAAGTCTTCCCCTATTTTCCGCCCATGGTAATATCCCCCCCTGGAATCGTAGAGGGCAGATTCCATGAAATCCCGGAAAGTCAAATGTCTTCTTGGCCTAGGGTCTTTTTGCCGCCGTCGGATTTCACCTTGTCGATGGAGGAGCGAACCAACTCTTCAACTTTTTTGGATAAACCGTCGATATAGTCTCCCCCGGTGCGATAACCTGCTTCCTTCACCATCTTTTTTATCTTGCTCACAACTACGAATGTCTCTGCCACGTTTATTTTCCTCCGTTATTTTAGTTTTATTCAGTCCGTACCCACAAAACTACAAAATAAACGACTTAAATGTCCACTCCACCCTTACACGACCTCACCCAGTTTATGAAATGGGGTCCTGTCTGAGTTTGCCAGCGCGGGTCGCCTCGAATCTTCTTTCCAAGAAGATTCGGACTCCGGCCCTCAGTCGCTACCCAACTTCTGCTGCGCAGAAGATAGGGTACCCCGCGACTTCCCTGCCTGCCGGCAGGCAGGCGGACTGTCCCGCTACAGCCGGCAAATCTCAGCCACCCCCCTTTCCCTCATATTCAGGCTCGGCTAGTCGAGGCAAATTCCGGTAAGCAGGGCTGTGTCGCAGGCTCGCTTACAGCATACAGCGAACGAGACCCAGAGGGCGGCTGCAGAGCCGACCCGTCCCTGCGCAGCAACCCGCTGGCAGGCCCCCTAGGGCAAGGGTACCTACAAATCTTGCCCGCACCCGCAGGAAAAATCCCACCCGACAATTTTGTAGAATATACTGGGCATAGTCC
>JACQJN010000035.1 GCA_016205085.1 Elusimicrobiota bacterium
ACCAACCCCTTAGGCTTGGCGGGGGGCATGGGATCGGAAGTAAATTGGACGCGCACATGAATCGAGGATGTGCTTTTGCTGACCGGAGTAATAGTGAATCCCAGTCCTGGGTCCGCATATGTTTTTCCCACCTGTAAGCCGGCGTCCATCCAAGAGGAAGTCTCGGGGGTCATATCGATCGCGTCGGTAGGATTGGTTCCCAGATGCACCAGCAGCCCATTGAGCACGGTGGGATCGGAAATGGTGCCGTCAAAGCCGCTTGCCTGTCTGTACTCCAAATAATAAGTGTAATTTTTCCCGGCGTATTGTGAGGAGATTTTAAGCCCCCTGGGGACGTTCCCCGGCAATTCTATGGGGGCTATCTCGTATGTACCGCTCTCAGTCACCGCTTGGACCGTCATCCAGGTCAGAACTTCTTTGAACTTGGCATTAAAATGGTAGGGAGGAGAAGACATGGCGCCCATGATATCGTATGGATCCCCGTACTCGCTTCTGGTACAACTGGTTTCCGTGGGATCATAAGGCGTGCTCCCGCAGTCCAAAAAGCGCGCATGCCATAACCCCAAATTATGGCCCAACTCGTGTCCCAATATTCTTAAAACCAGGCTCCCGTTGATCCAGGCGCTGCTGGGGCTTCCCCCCACGGTGCCCAGGCCCCACCACGGGCATGTGTTTTTGGGAAAGGCATAGACACGCCGGCTGTACTTCGTAAAATCTATACCTGCGCTGGCGGCGGCCTTGCTTGCCTCCAGAGCGATGGCGGAATAGTTACAGGGATCATTGACGCTGATCTGCATCGTAAACCAACCGAAAATATCTCCTGAAAACCACGTCTGATTATAAGAGGCTTCTTGGTAAAACCGGTTGGTTGTGCCAAAGAGCACGGAGCTTGCGTAATCTATCGTATAGGGCTCCGCCTTAAAGTCCTTGAAGTTGAGCAGAAGCATGATGACATTTTGCTCTCCCGTTGGAGCCGGAATAGAGGCAGAGCTGATCACTTCAAAGCTGCCGGATCCGTCTCCGGGGAGGAGAATCTGGTTGTCCTTCCCAGCGCTTCTTTTGCCTCTGACGCGCACCTTGGAGCCGCTCAATAGGTGTGGGATTTTTTCTGTGTTTGGAAATATAATCTCCAGAACTTCTCCCCGAAGGGTATGCAGGTAGTAATGGGCGATACTCCGATCGCGATGGTTTTCGATCATGACCACCAAGGATCCTTCATGCTCGAGTTCGTCGTTAGCCCATCCCGGTTCGGAGAGAAAGAAAAGGACCAGCATCCAAAAGAAACTGCTCCCCATGAAAGGTTTCCCTCCTCATCTAAAGGGTATCAGGCTGGGGATACGCAGGGGTTACGGGTGGGTTACGTTTGGATAAAGTGGAACTGTCCCTATAAAGGGGGCGGGCCGGGGCGTTTAAACCGATGGGCCAGTTCTTCGCGGGTGAGTTTTAGGAGGGTGGGCCTTCCGTGGGGGCAGGCGAAGGAGTCCTTGCAGTTTTTAAGCTCTTCAATGAGGTGAACCGCTTCTTCCTGGCTTAACCTGTCATGGGCCTTGACTGCTTTTTTGCAAGCCATGCTGGCAATGGATTCCCTGCGCGATTCCTCCGGAGCGGGGCTTCCCAGGCTTTCCGAAAGCCTCTCCAACATCTCCTTTAAATCAGCTGGACCCAGATCAAAAAGAGCGGGAAGGGCATGGATCAGAATAGAGCTCTTGCCGAAGGCATCCATATCAAATCCATAGTTTTTAAGCTCCTCTTTCCAGGTCAGAACCCTTTGGACCTGGGAAGGGCCCAAGTCCACTTGAATGGGGATCATGAGTCTTTGGACTTTGGGGCCTCCATTCTTGAACTGCTCCAAGTAGCGCTCAAAAAGAATCCTTTCCTGAGCCGCATGTTGGTCCAGGATCAGAAGCCCCCCTTGCGATTCGTACGCGAGGTAGGTCTTCTCAATTTGACCCAGGTAAGTGAAGGGGGGAATGTACCAACTGGGGCCTTGAGCCTCGTAGGGGATGGTGTCTTCCCGCACAAGGTAAGTATCGGGCTGCGGGTGCAGAATTCGGTACGGTTCTCGAGGGTCGGGGATTTTGACCCAGGAATGTGCCGCCAGAGAGGGAGCCTGCTTGGATTTTGAAAGCTCCTTGCGGAGGGTGTTTTGAATGAAATCGAATAATTCGTGCTCGGATCGGAAACGGATCTCTTTTTTCTGGGGATGGACGTTCACATCGAACTGGGAAGGCGGGATATTTAAAAATAGTACGCAGACCGGATGCTTATGGGAGGGTCTGGAGTCTTCGTAGCTGCGATACAGGGCTTGCTGAAGCGTGCGGTTGACGACCGGTCTTTCATTGACAAAGAAATACTGCAGGTTGCGGGAGGAGGCCAGGGCATCCGGCCTGGAAAGAAAAACCGTAAGGCGGATGTCCGTCCTTTGAACGGATGCGGTGGTGAGGGTGCGGGTTGTCTCTTCCCCCAGGATTTCCCGGAGGCGTTCCATCCGCGATGGAAAATCCCTATTGGATTGAGGGGATAGGTTCAGGGTTTCCTTCCCATCCATTCTCAAGGCAAAGTGTTGTTCCGGATGAGAAAGGGCGGCCTCCTCCAGCACTCTTAAGATTTGGGCTTTTTCGGAAGAGTCCGATTTTAAAAACTTGGCCCTGGCCGGAGTGTTGAAAAAAAGATTTCGGACTTCGATGAGGGTGCCGGAGACGGGAGGGGCTTTCTGTTCTTTGAGAACCTTCCCCCCCTTGAGGGAAATTTTAAATCCTTCCGGAGACTTTTGGAGGCAACTGGACAGCTGTATTTCCGAGATGGCGGCGATGGAAAAAAGGGCCTCGCCCCTAAACCCGTATGTGGCCAGGTTTTCAAGATCTTCCAGCCCCTCGATTTTGCTTGTGGCGTGTTGAGCGAATGCCAGACGGCAATTTTCAGGAGACATGCCGCAGCCATTGTCCACCACCCGGATGAGGCGTTTTCCGGCGCCTTCGATCTCAATTTGAGTTTTCAAGGCCCCGGCATCCAAAGAGTTTTCTAAGAGTTCTTTTAAAACGGAGGCGGGTCTCTCAATCACCTCTCCTGCCGCGATTTTAGAGGCGACTTCTTCAGGGAGGAGTTTGATTTGACTTAAATTTTGTTTTTCCATTTGGAGATTTTTTCCAAGGCCTGCTCGGGGCTTAGGCCTTGGATGTCCATCTGTCTTATCTCATCTAAAATGGGATGTTCCGACCTGCCTGCCGGCAGGCAGGTAAAAGGCAAAAAGGGAGCTTGGGATTCAGGGAGAGATTCTTGAGGAGAAGCGCCCCTCTCCAGTGTTTCCAAGATTTCACGAGCCCTTTTGATCAAATGGTTGGGCAAGCCCGCCAATTCTGCCACGTGAATGCCATAGGATTTGTCCGCAGGACCCAAAGAGATTTTATGGAGAAACACCACCTCTGTCTTGCCTTCGGCATTGGTCCACTCCCGGGCCTCCACATTGAAATTTTTGATGCCTTTAAATCTCTCCGCCAACTCGGTGAGTTCAAAGTAGTGGGTAGCGAATAGGGTGCGGGGTCCTGTCCCGGGATTGTGCAGGTATTCCAAAACCGCCCAAGCGATGGAGATGCCGTCGTATGTGGAGGTGCCTCGGCCCACCTCGTCCAGGATAAGCAGGCTCCTAGGCGTGGCCGAGGCGAGAATGGCGGAGGTTTCCTTCATCTCCACCATGAATGTGGACTCTCCCCGGGCCAAAGCGTCTTGGGCGCCGATTCGTGTCAAGACCCGATCCACGATGCCGATGCGGGCTTTTTTAGCGGGCACGAAACTTCCCATCTGAGCCATCAGAACGATGAGGGCGTTTTGCCTTAAATAGGTTGACTTTCCACTCATGTTCGGTCCCGTCAATATGAGGATCTGGGTCTTTTGCGAGTTGATTTCCAGATCGTTGGGCACGAATGTTCCAGGAGGAAGGGTCCTTTCCACGATGGGGTGTCTGCCTTCCTCGATTTCTATCTCGAAGCTTAAGTCCACCTTGGGTTTTGCGTAATCGTTGTGGGAGGCTGCTTCCGCCAGGGACTGAAGGGCATCCAACTCCGAAATCAGGGAGGCAAAATCATGGATGAATTTGTAGCCCTCCAATGTCTTTTCCCGTAATTGATGGAATAGATGAGACTCCAGGCGCGCAATCTTCTCCTCCGCTCCCAGAATTTTATCCTCCATATTTTTAAGTTCCTGGGTGATAAACCTTTCGGCGGAGGTGAGGGTTTGTTTACGGATATAGTCTGCGGGAACTTTGGAAAGGTGGGTTCGCGTGATTTCGAAATAGTAACCGAACACGGAGTTAAATCCTACCTTAAGCGACGGGATCTGAGTCCTTTCCCTTTCGCGGGCTTCCAACGCGATCAGCCAGGTCTGGCTGTCCTTTTTTAGGCCTCGAAGTTCGTCCAGTTCGGAATTATATTTTTCCCGGATCACATTCCCATCCGACAGCCGGAAGGGAGGAGTTTCCGTGAGCGCCCTTTGGAGTTGCTGGCGCGTGGATTCTAAACGTGTGGAGAGTTGATTGATTTTAGATGTAAGATCCGCCGCGTCGGAAGGAAATCGGTTTTGCTTAAGCCATATTTCCAAGTGGGGCAGCTGGTCCAAAGAGTTTCTTAAATGGGCGAGATCCTTAGGGCTCGCGGAAGGGCTCACCAGCCGGATGAGCACTCTCTGCAGATCCGACACTTTTTCCAGAATTTCGGCCAGCTCGCGCCGCGCGGGATTGTTTTCCAGGAGCTCCTGAACCTGATTCTGTCTTTTCTCTATCTCGTTGGGATCGGTCAGGGGCTGGAGGATCCAGGTTTTAAGTTTACGGCTTCCCATGGGGGTGCGGGCATGGTCCAATATGCCCCACAGGGTATGCCGGCGATCCCCCGTGGAAGCCTGTACCAACTCCAGGGTTCGAATGGCGGTTTCATCCAACTGCATGTTTTGGTAGGGTTCGCGGTAGATGGGATGCAGGGTATCCCGCAGATGGGGCTCGTTTTCCAGGATGTATTTTCTGGCTTTGAGGGCGGCGCGCAGAGCCAGAGGTTTTGTCCTCCACTCCTCCGGATCCGGCCATTCCGCGGAAATTTCCAGGGACAGGCGAGGGGTGTCGTAAAACGTGATGGAGGTTTTTGGACTTAAGACCTCCTTTATTTTTACTTTTTCGGTTGTTGCATGGGTGAGCAGAATTTCGGCGGGAGAGGTCCGAGCCAAAAGGGTGAAGAGTTGTTTTTGGTGGGGATCGCTTAAAGATTGGGTGGCCCAGAATTCCCCCGTGGAGACCTCCACCAGGGCCAGTCCCCATCCCACAAGATCCATTTCCAGAACAGCGAGATAGTTGGGAGAGGCGGCCTCCAGAAGTTCCTCCTCTACAATGGTGCCCGGAGTGATCAGGCGCACCACCTCCCTTTTGACCAGCCCCTTGGCCTTGGAGGGGTCCTCCGTTTGCTCGCAGACGGCCACCTTGAGGCCGGCCTTTAGGAGCTTGCCGATATAGGCGGTGGCGGAGTGGTGGGGAATTCCGCACATGGGGAGACCTTGTCTTTGAGTCAGGAGCAGACCCAGGATGGGAGAGGCGATCTTGGCGTCCGTCCCGAACATTTCATAAAAATCTCCCAACCGGAAGAAAAGGATGGCTTGGGGATATCGGTTTTTCAGGGTTTGGTATTGCCGCATCAAAGGGGTGTCCGTGGGCACAGTTCTGCTTCCCACGGTCCCTGGGGAAAGGTCCGCAGGACCTATGGGGTCCCCGGGGACGGAATCGCTGGTAGTAGAGGTTGGATTCACAGTGTAGACCATTTTAGCAATTTGTTGTCCGAAGAGCCAAATTGGTATGATGGAGGTTCGTGCAGGATTTTATGAAGTGGACCGTCTTTGTTTTTTCCTCATGGATTTGGTTCTGCGCCTCTGTGTGGGGGCTTTCACCGGAGGCCTCTTGGGAAAGTCAGGCTCACCTATTTTCCATTCAGTTTGATGGAGCTCAGGATTTAAGGAGAGGTTTGGGATTGGTAGTTCCTGGTTTTACCCGCGGGACTCTAAGCACATCTTCCCGATTTATTCTGCGAAATTCTCAGGTTCATGGAGCTGGGACAGTTTCACCTCCTCCTATCCCGGAAGAGTTTCCCCAGACTTGGCGGACAGAGAACCAGATCCGCGTGCTGGGGGAGAAGGAGTGTCCGGCTCCCTGCTCTCTGCGTTTTGCGGTGATGGGGGATTCAAGGCCGGAGCGCAAGTGGTTTTTAAAACCTTTCTATCCTCCCAAGCGATCCGGGGAGATATTTCATCGCATTTTAAAACAGGCGCAAGGATTGGGATTGGATTTTTCCATGCATGTGGGCGATCTGGTCTCCAATGGAAAACCGGAGGAGTATCAGGCCTTTCTGGATGTTTTAGAGCCTAAAGTCTCCTGGCCCTTTCTGACGGTGGTAGGAAATCATGAGCTCTTGGAAACCCAGGGGGGGAATCTGCCCGTCCATTACGAGGAGGCGTTCGGCCCTCTCAACTACTTCTTTGATTTCCGTGGGTTCCGCTTTGTCGTGGTGAATACGGCGGACTACGATATTACGGGTGAGGAGCTTCTCTGGCTCGAGAAAGTGCTGGACACCCCTCTGCGCAAGGTTGTGTTTACTCATACCCCTCCTATGCAGGTGACTGCCTGGACTGAGTTTTTATGGCTCAATGAGGGCGGGTTTGAAGAGGGCAGCCAGGGCTTTACGGATCTTTTGGCGGAGCGCCGCGTGGAGCGGGTGTATGTGGGGCATCTGCACGGTTTTGGGGTGGCGGAATACAAAGGAGTAAGGTATGTCCTTTCCGCGGGGGGCGGCTCACCCCTTTACCCCTGGAAACCAGTCAAACATCGGTTTTATAATTTTGTTTTGGTGGAGGTGGATTCGCGGGGGCGTCTTCAGGAAACGGTTTATCTGTTGTACAAAGATGGGCGGATGGTGACCAGGCCTATCAGTGATTTTGCGGCTCCCCTTCGATTTTAACCCGAATTCCCCATCAGTTGTGGAATTCCCTGCGCAGAGCGCAGGACGGGCCTCGCCCTGGGTTACCCCGTGCAGCACAGACTCAGAGCGTCCGCGCTGCACGCCCTTTGGGGAATTCTGCCTGCCTACCGGTAGGCAGGCATTTTTTTGTCCGGTGCGTTGAGGCGAAGAAATAGTTTAAACTGCAGAATTCGGGCTAACCGGGACGGCTTTTGGATTTCCGCAAGCTTCGGGCCAGCTGCTTCAAAGTAGAATAGAGGATAGATTTTTCGTTTGAACTGCGGTCTCTTAAGATGCCGCCGATGCGGGATTCCCATCTGGAGGACTTATAGGAGGCGGTCTTGTCATCCAATAGATTTCCGGGTTTAATCCCCAGGGCGGAGGCTAGGCGTTCCACCGTGGTCAAACTTACCTTTTTGGTGGCCCTTTCGATCTGGCCAATGTAAGAAGGGTGAAGTCCCGACTTTTCTCCCAACTCCTCCTGAGTCCAACCTAGATTTTCTCTCTGGCGGCGGACATTTTCACCCAGCTTCCTGTAAATTTCCTTCATCGAATGGCGCCACCCCACCACCTACTGAGCACCCAGAGGGTGCTGAATTTGCTTCGCCAGCAGGTGGTGGGGCCATTCTATCAAGAAACCTAAAATATACACAGATACTGTAGGGTTTATTTAATAAAACCCTATGGTATTGAAAAAATACGGGACATAGCTTATACTACTTTACGTGACAATTCTGGTTGCAGATGACAATCCGGCTATTTTGCGGCTCTTGGAGCGGTTTCTGCGGCCTAGGGGATTTCGAGTGTTCGTGGCGAAGACAGGAGAAGAACTCCTGACCCTTTGGAAAGAAATACACTGTGAAGTGGTATTGAGCGATATCCAGATGCCGCGTGTTTTAAATGGGATCCAGGCCTGCAGGGTGATTCAGTCGGAGGACCCTCGAGTCCGGGTCTTTCTAATGACCGGAAGTCCTGAACTTCGGGAAACAGCTAAGGCCAGCGGATTTCCTTTGGCATTTTTAAAGCCATTTACTTTGGATCAACTCCGGAAGTGGGCCGAAAGTTTACCTAAATAAACTCTTGATTTTTCCGATCTGGCCTGTTAACATTACGCGCAGGGAGTATCTATGTGGCTTGCGCGCGCGCGTATTGTAGGGGCCTGCCTTCTGTATCTCCTGGCGGCACATTCCGTATCTTCTGCGGCTCCCGCCTTTGAATTGGAGTCCGGAATCCGTCTCTCAAGCGGAACCCCCCAGCAGATTTTGGCGATCGGCGGAGGAGTTTCACGCATGTATTTTGTGCGCGATAAATTCCAGGTCCTGAGCGCCACTTCCAGCAATAAAATCGACTGGGTGGAGGAATCCGGAGTCCGGCTTTCCACCTCGCCTGCTCCTTCCGTGGATGCCAGTTCCATCACCGCCTGTGCTGTCTTTTCTTTGAATGCGGGGGGGTTCAGGATGGTTTACTCCGCCGTCAGTTCTACGGGAGCTTACTCTATTCTTTCGGCCACATCCACGGATGGACTGGCTTGGTTTAAGGAATCTGGATTTAGGCTGCATTTCAATGGGGGATTGACCTATCTGGCCTCTCCTCGCGTTTTCAAAGCTTCCAGCAGCTTGCTGCGGATGTATTATGTTCAGGATTCGGCAGGGGGCAACAGCCCCTCCAACTACGTGGTTCAAAGCGCCAGTTCTACCGATGAGGGGTTGAACTGGAGTGTGGAGGGAACCCGTCTTTCCACACCCACGGCGGAGGTGTCCGTCAGCACATTGACCAATGGAAATTATAGAATGTTCTATTCCCAATTGCAGTCAGCCACCACGGTTTCTCTTCAGATATTAAGCGCCGTTTCCAGCGACGGTTTGACGTTTACTTTCGATTCTTTGATTCTCTCCACATCCTCCGCTTCGGGTCAAGTCGGGTTTCCTGTGGTGGAGCGTTCCACCGAGACATTCCGTTGGAGGCTTTATTACGCTTTTACCCCCTCCGGTTCCACGATCCCGGTGGTGAATAGTGCTTTGACCACCAAGGTTGCGGCCACCAGCTTTTCCCCTTTGACCACGCTGACCACTACCGCCACGACGGCGTTTACGTTGACTGGAGAAATATTCGGAGCGACTCCCACCGTACGCATGGTTCAAGGCGTGAACTCCATCACGGCTACCGGTGTCGTGACCCAAACCGATATGCAGTTGACGGGGAATTTTTATACTTTGAATGCCCCCAAAGGCCTTTGGGATATTGTGGTGACCAATCCGGATGGGAGTTCTGCGACCCTGTCGAACAATTTGCTGGTGGATGTCCCAGCGGGCATTGTGGGGGTGACGGACAATCTTTTTAGGCCGCGGCTGTCTCAGCAGGCGCAGATTGATGTCACCACATTCGATTCAGGCCGGGTCACTTTAAAGATATACACATCCAATGGGGAATTGGTGACTACTCTTTTGGATGAGGAGAAACCTACAGGCAGCTTCAGTGTCTTTTGGAACGGGAAGACGAGTCTGGGAAATACCGTGGCCAGCGGGGTCTATATTCTACATGCGAGCGGACCCAAACTGAATGATACCAAGAAGAT
>JACQJN010000264.1 GCA_016205085.1 Elusimicrobiota bacterium
CCGCGGACTTGCCCGAAGCCTACAGGTCAGTCCCGCGTGGCTCTCCTATGTGGAGCGAGGCCAGAGAGTCCCTTCCTGGACTCTAGTTCAGAACTGCACAAAAATACTATCGAGAGACGGCCTAAAAACTGCGGAGCTCCATCAACTAAAAAAAATTGGCAAACGAATTATTCTGCGCAAAACGTTCTCCCCCAAAGATCTCTCCTAAAATTTTTTCCTCCGTTCCCGTCGGGAAAAATTCATTTCTCCGAATACCGAAGATCACCAAAGGTGAAATCTTTTTCACTTGACAACCACACCAACACAATCTAGACTCTACTCCATTCATTCCTAACTGGTGAGTTCTGAATTTGAATATCAAATCGTTTGTGGAGGGTAATTCAATGAGAAGATTTTTTCCTTCTTTCATTCTATTCCTTTTGATGGGAGGTGCCGCTCCTTCCGTTTCCGCCGTAGACTGGCAAGTTATAGTCAGGAATTTCGACAACACCCTGATTCAGGGCGCGACGGTTTACGGCATTGTTTTCGGAACAAACGGCCCGGACATTTCTGTAAGCACGTGGGGAGTTACCAACTCCACCGGGCAGGTGGCTTTAAGCCTCACTTCAAACAAGGAATACCACATCGTGGCGGAGAAACATGGGTTTAGGGGTTCTCTAAGGGAGCAGTTATTTAGTTCCCACCATCCAAGGGTTTGGTCTTCCGGCACTCTCTTTGATATAGAGGTTCGTATTTCCTCACAAGGGGTGCAGGGGTATGGGATAGTGGTGGGAAGCGTGACCAACGCCACACCCGACAGTATCCTATTCGGAAACGTCAACAGAATATCCGGAGACAAATCTTTTGAGGTCAATTTCGGGCTTTGCCGAACGGATAATACAGGAAAGTGCGATCTATATGTGGTCAATATTCCTACGGCCGCGGCGGGAACCTACCAGATGGGAGCTTACGATCCGGCCAACACATCCAATGAAAGTCAGTGCGTGCCTCAGAATATATCCTCCACAATACCTGAAAATGGAACCGCTCCCGTCAATCTGAATTTTTCCATCTGCGGGATGACCACGCAGACCTCCGGTGGAAGCTCCAGCCTTCAGGCCGCTTTAGAGGGTGTGGTCACAAGCACCGACGCTACTAAAAATCCTGTCTCATGGACGGGGATTGAATTTGAGTTCAAAATGCCTGGGAATAACTGGACGGATCGCCTTTGGGCCAACACGGATCAAAATGGGAGATTCCAGTTGTACGGGCTGACGGCAGGTGTGACTTACTATACCCACATCCATCCCGGATGCGCTCAAAACGGCATCTGTTACGACGGACACGACAGCACCGTAGCGGTGGCGGGGCAGGGTTTCGGAAATGCTCCCGGAATAAATGACTTCTTTTATGACGGGACCAGGATTATAAAAAGATTCGTAGTGGATACATTCGCGGGCGCAACGGGAGCCATGGATGTTTATGTGAAAGACCAAAATGGAAATCCCCTCCCCACTTATTTTTGGATATCAGGGGATTGGGACAATTGGGAAATGGATCCAAGCGACGGGACTTGCGGGGATGATATGGTCTGGAATTCCGGGCGCTCCAGGTATAATGTCAGGGGTAGTACCGGCTATGTCCATTTGGAAAATATGATCCCCGGGAACTACAGAATCCAGGGTTGGACCCAGTTTTCAAACCAGCCCATTATCTACAACGGAGGCGCGGACGGCGAGTACACCTGGGGAAACCACTGCGGGACGGACGACCTGAGAGTTTTTATTGATACTACTGCCGCTGTCGGTCAGCAAGTGGACATCTATAACTCTTCGGGAACTGCGGTGGCCCTCAACATTTCCTCCGTGACGATTATTGTGAACACCTCGGCCAATACAACCGGAAGATTGACCGGCACGGTCAGTTTTCCTCAAGTGGTAGATCTGAGTCAGGATCCTATCGCTATTTTCTTAAGGCCGAATGTGGATTGCAGCAATTCTCCGTGTCCACCGGGAGGTTATACCATCATCCGCTCCAGCGGAGCCTCCAGCTATAATTACGATGTGTTTGTGGGTAGCGGAATAGCTTACGAATTCCGCGTGGAGTCCGGATTCTGGGGATGGGCCCGAGAGGGAGAAGGACAATGGAGGGTGGATTTTACAAGCACGGGCACCGTAAGCCTCAACATGAAATTTAAACCTGCGGGGAAGGTGAAAGGGGTTCTCAAGACCCCCACGGGAGCCATATTCACCCCATGCCACCAGTGCAATCCCAGCAAGGGGGCTAGCGCCAGTTTCGAAGCGGACAATTCTTGGGGCTGGGCGGAGATATCGGACAACGGAGACTTTACGGTAGGAGGCCTTCTCCCAGGAATTTACCGGTCACGGGTTTGGGGATGGGGAGACTTCCCTCATGCCCTAAGCCGCGACCAAAAACAAGAGGTGTTGGTGGAAGTAAATACGATGAAGGAAATCGAGATTCAACTTGTGGATGGGGTGGGAGTCAGCCCCCAGGTGAGCACCACTTCACTTCCTTCTCTTATCATCACAACCTGCACCGCTCATGGCGAAACGAGAGTGCTTCACAAGTGGGCGGTTCAAACATTTTCCGAAGGAACCGTGTTTACCCAACAGAACTTTCTGGACATGTTGGAAGGAGAATGGGACGGCTATGGATTTGAATACGTAATGGGTTTTGAGTCATGGTGTCAAGGGGGAGGTGGCTGTGTCCCAGGATTTCGTCCCAAGCGTATTCCCGAGGGGGTCTACAAGCTTGCTCTCGTTCAGAAAGGAGAGTTTAGCCCAGGCGGAACCTGTGACTCCTACATGTACTTTAGCATCCTCAATTCTTCAGACAGTGTTATTATTGACGGGAGTTTGACCACGGGGACCACAAACATGCAGGGAGCGCAGGTTCCTGCCATATTTCCGAATTTGACTCCCGTTCCATCTCTGGCCGCGAGGGGGAATGCCGTGCTGAGAGGTTCAGCTACCGCGACTAATATATTCCGGCAGAGCGACTTTGAGGCTTTGGGAGGAGATTTTGAGAAGTTCATGAAGTTTATTCCTCTCGTCGCCATCTATGATACTACAGGCACGGTCATCGCAGGAGGGATGATCACTCCTGCTCCTTCCGCCATTACTGATGCCGAAAGCGCACAATTGGATCAGGCCATTGCCACGGGAGATTGGAGCCTTTTCCGATCGGTCCTCCAGGGGTTCGGTCAGTTCGCCTATGAAATACGGGGACTTCCTCCCAATATCTGCGGCAAGGTCGTATTCAGCACTCCCAATTATCCCTACATCTCCAAGGATTTCTGCTTGGCGGGGGATGGCTCCATCAAAACGCTCCATGTTAACTTCGACACGGAAACGAACGGAGGAGCCACTCTCAGCGGAGTGGTAAGAAGCACATCCGGGGTCCTGCTCGAAGGCGCTGCCGTGCAGCTTGAGGGAGAATCTTACGGACAGAGGGGAAAACTGACGAATGCCTCCGGAATCTATGAATTCCCAGGTCTGCCGGCGGGCACATACAGAATCACGGTGGTGGCCGGGGGATATGTGCCGGCGGTGGAAAGAGTGAGCATAACCGGATCCGGCTCCGTCACGCAGAATTTCTCTCTCTTGACAGGCAATGGGATCATCAAAGGAACGGTGTACGAGCAGACATTCCCATTCTTGAAAACGGCTAAAAACGCGGATGTGTTCTGTTACGACGACACCTATAATGGAAATAACCCCACACGAGAACTCTACCTCTATAAAACTAATGTCAGCACTGTGGGAGCCTACGCGTTCAACAATCTCATACCGGGAGACACATACCGATGCACCGCGGATGTCGAGGGCAAGTATTCCTTGGGTCAAACCGCTGTGGCTACCGTGTCACCTGGAACGGTCCTAGACTTTAAACCGGATCCCAAACCCCCCACCATCCAGGTTTCTTGCCGGGCTAGAGTGGATATTCAGACAGTCCGTTGTATCGTAAACAATCCCAGCGACTTTGAGGATGGAGATGCCTGGTACCATCCCTCCACTCAGACATTCAGCGAAGCCACCGCGACCAAAGTTCCGGAGTCTTATATTTCAGACAAGTCTCAAGGTGGAGATAATAAACTCTTTATAGATATTCCATTCGCTGACCTGGCGGATGACGTTATCTACAACCTGCACATCCGTGCCATCACCGCCAGCGACAAGACGGAAGTCACTCGGGATGTCCAGTTCAGCGAAAAGAATGCTTCTGGATCGGCAAGTAAAGACATTGACAGGACCCTGATCGGCGATTCCAGCACGGGGGACACAGGGATAGCCAACAACTCCTCGTGCTTGGATGATTCCGGAGGAAATTCCTCCTGCCTTCAGATTCCTGCGGGAAGCGTGATAGAGCTCTCCAGCGCCATTCCGGCCCTCTCCTTTGAGGCATTCGATCTGACTGCTTCAACGGTGGCCGCCAAAGTCAATGCCAGCACCCCGACAGCCTTCGCGAGCGATATCTATCACCTGGAGATTTCGAGCGTCAACTTTACCAATAGGGGTTTGGATCTCTGTTTGGCCTACGATAAAAACGCCACGGATTTAACCGACGCGGCCATCTATCGGTTTAATCCCACCACAAACCAATGGGAGATTGTGGAAGGCCAGCAGACCATAAACCCCATTAAGGGAACCGTCTGTGTCAGAATCCGAGACCTAAGCGGAGTAGGAGTCAGTTCCTTGGGAACATTGGATCATTCCGGAAACTCTCCCCTCAGAGCTCTCTTTGACGGCCAAAAGCACGTGATCAATCCCCTTTCCCA
>JACQJN010000266.1 GCA_016205085.1 Elusimicrobiota bacterium
ATATTCACATCCGGCTGATTGAGCTGAGAAAGGGTAGAATATAGGGTGGTGCTCTTGCCGCTTCCGGTGGGACCCGTGATCAAAATAATTCCATGAGGGGCATGAACATGTTTTTGGTAAACGGCCAAGGCTTCCGGTTCAAATCCCAAATCCTCCAGTTTCACTTTTAACCCTGAAGAATCCAGAATGCGCAGCACCACTTTTTCTCCCACCGCGCAAGGTAATACCGATACCCTTAAATCTATCTCATTGTTGTTGACTTTCAGACGAATGCGTCCATCCTGAGGAACGCGCCTTTCAGCGATATCCAAGTTGGCCATGATTTTGATGCGGGAGGCGATGGCATTCTGAAACTTCTTTGGGGGAGAAGGCTGCTCATGCAAAACTCCATCTATCCGGAATCGAACACGCAGATCTTTAGGGTAGGGTTCGATGTGAATATCGGAAGCTTTGGATTTGATTGCGGAAGATAGAATGAGGTTTACCAGCTGAATAATGGGCGCATCTTCGCCCTTGGACCCCAAAGTAAGAATGTTTTCACCCGCTTCTTCCTCCACTTTGTCCTCAACCACATCCACCTTGGCCTCTTCTCCCGGAGTGCTTGTCTTCTTTAAAATTTCATCGAGGGCCTCCTGAGAGGATTGGCTCTTGTAATATTGGTTGATCGCCGCAAGGATTTCTACTTCGGAAGACAGGACAGGCTGGACTTCTAAGCCGCTCATCATCTTTAAGTCATCGAGCACCAACACATTTAAAGGGTCCGCCATGGCCACGGTAAGAACATTGTTTTTTTTATGGATAGCGATAAGATTGTGCCGGCGAGCGATATTTTCCGGAACGCTACCGATCACATCCTCCGGAATGCGGCCCGCGCTGGAAAGGGACACATAGCGTATGCCGCACTGTTTACCCAAAAACTCCAGGAGAACCCTTTCCTCTATATAGCCTTTCTGGATGAGGATAGAACCCAATTTACCACCCATCCTCTTCTGGAGATCCAGCGCCTCCGCGAATTGATCCGCTTTAATGAGCCCCACTTCCACCAAAAGTTCTCCCAACCTCTTGGAAACGGCAATAGACGTTTGGCTTGGTTCCGTCGCCATAGAAAACAGATGCCCAAAGGCATCTCTTCCTAATATGTAGCCCCAGATTAGGCTTTTGTCAACCCTGCTAGCTGCTATATTCACCGCATCCAGTCGGAAGGCTCTTCGGGAGGCAGGGGAATTTGAGGGATAGAGGTCCGCCGGGTCCTTTTTTTGCTACGCTTTTTCCCCCGCGAACGGATCCGCTGGCTTTTCTTCTTCCTGATCACCGATTTTTTTCGGGAACCCATCCCGGAAAGCAGCTCTAAAGCGGAATTGTTCAAACCCCGGATTTCCTGCTTATCCACATGGACTCCAAACAGGTAAACGATGGGTTCCGATCCGGGCTTTAGCACTTTATATTGGACAGAATACACATCCCCCTCTAAAAGAGTGGCGGACCAATCCTCCTGAACCCCCAATCCCGGACCAGCCAAGTAAGAAACTTGAAGCCATTGCGCGACGGTTCCCCGTCCAGATCCTAAAGAATAATCTTTGACGAATTGAATCGCCTTTTGAGTATTTTCCGAAGAACGGGCTCGACCAACGGATTCAGTCCTAGAGGACGAGCCCCCGCCTTCGGCAGGGACTGCTTCGCTGAGTGCTTCGCCTCCAGAAACTGGAGGCGACACAGACTCCGGCGCTTTCGGCACCTCGACTGTTTCCGGATAAAAAGCGCTACGCAGAGCTCGGCCTATCCCGTCCTTCAAGAAAAAAGTAGCCACCAGTGCCACACCCACCGCCGCCGTCAAGATCATGACCAGAAGAAAAATCCTGGGACCCTCCTTCTCCTGTTCTGGAACCGTCGCGATATCTATGTCTTCGGAGAGCGCCGGTTCCTGAGGAAGCGGTAGCAATTGAGGTTCCAAGGATGCCTGCGGTAATTCTAATCCAGGTTCAGGAGTTTCTACCGAAACTTCTACAGGACTTATAGGTGGACTTTCTGTTTTAACGAACCTCTCTATCTCCGCCTCCGCTGGAATCGCCTCCGGAAAAGGCAAAGGGGGAGGCGGCTCCTCTTCTAAGTCTGGAAGAAGCTCTTTTTCAGACAGGGTGGGAACTTTTTCCACAACAGGAGGCGAAGCACTCAGCGAAGCAGTCCCTGCCGAAGGCGGGGGCTCGTCCTTTAGGACTGGAGGCGACGGAGTCGCACTCTCGTCCTTTAGGACAGGCCAAGGAGGCTGAAGGGCACCCAAGAGTTTCATTTTTTGGGGAGGCTTTGATAACTCTTCTCGAGGCTGCTCTACAGGAGGCGAAGCACTCAGCGAAGCAGTCCCTGCCGAAGGCGGGGGCTCGTCCTTTAGGACTGGAGGCGAAGCACTGGAGGCGAAGCACTCTCGTCCTTTAGGACTCTCGTCCTTTAGGAGAGTAGGTGCTTGCGAAACTACTGTTCTCAATGAAACAGATGGAGGTGAGTCCACTTTTGCGGGCGGAAGAGCTTCTATGGGCGGAGACGCTTCCACATCTGGAGTGGAATTAAGAACAGGGCGCGTTTCCAGGATCTTCAGTCTATCTTCCAGATCTCCGATCTTGCTCAGTGCCTGGAGAAGCTCCTTGTCCTTAGAGGCCAAACTCTTAAAAACCTCAGCCTGTTGCCAATCAGAAAATGCTAATTTTTCCTCATAATCTTTCAATTCTTGCTCAAAATGGTCCAGCGGAACTTCTTCAGCAGGAGGTTCATAGGTAGGTTCAGGAAAAGCCGGCACGGTTGTGGAAGGATGGCCTTGAGGTCCCGTAGAAACCAGGCACAAAGAAGCCAATTCAGGAATCAATTCCGCGGCCTTCCAATCCCCTTCATGATCTCCGGGAGATCCCTCTACGCAGACGAGAGTATCCGGCCCAAAACCTTCCACCAATCCTATTTCTTCAACAGGATAGGGACCCAAAACACGGCCCCGAAAATAGACCCAATACCTCATCTCCCCCTTTTATAACAGGGGGATATTAAAAAATCAAGGCAAAGATATGAAGAATTTATTAAAATACACCCGCCATGGTTTCTGAAGATCCTATAGCCCCTCCCACATTTGTTTTCTTCGCTGACCTAGTGGGCACGCGCGTATTGGACAGTGAAGGTCAAGGGGTTGGCAAAATTCATGACATCACCTTCAGTCTCTTAGAAACCTATCCCAAATCCACCACGCTTATTCTAAAATCAGGATTCCTCCGCAGCCATTACGCGGAAATACCATGGCATCAAATCAAAAAAATATACCCACAAATCCAGCTCAAATTGCCGGCCCAAGAAATCATCTTTGACCACCCTTCCGGCAACCACGACCTGCGTTTAAGAAGAGATATCCTGGACAAACAGGTGGTGGATACCAACAACCACAAAGTCATCCGTGTCAATGATGTCCACCTGCTGGAAGTAGACAATGAACTGCGTGTCGCGCACGTAGATGTGGGCTTAAGAGGACTAGTCCGGCGGCTGGGTTGGCAGACGGTTGTTGACTTTTTTATAGCCGGGGTACTGCCGCGAACCACCTACTTTAAGGAACGTTTCATCTCCTGGAAATATATCCAACCCCTCTCCCTGAACCACAAATCGGGCACGCTGAAACTGACGGTGCCGGAAAGACAGCTGGCTCAGATTCCTAGCGCCGGTTTTAGAGAAGTGATGTTGGATATGGACATATACCAACGCACGGCACTATTTAAATCCCTCAACCCGGACTTGAGAGCTCAAGTATTCAAAGATTTTGACACAGACACTCAGCAAAAACTCCTGGGGAACCTGGATCTATCCGAAGCCGCTTTTGTTTTAAGCCGCACTCCCGCGGACCAAGCCACCGATATCCTGGAACGCCTGCCTTCCCCCGTCTCGGAAAAACTCCTCAGCTTGATGGAAACCTCTCATGCCCGCAAACTTTCCACCCTTTTAGGATACACCTCTGATTCAGCGGGAGGCATCATGACCACCGAGATGATCACCCTCCCTGGTTCCGCCAAAGTGCGGGATGTGGTGCAAGTATTCAAACAGGCACCTGAATCTCTAGAGGCCACCACATTTATCTTTCTAACAGAAAATGGCAATCATCTTACCGCCATGGTTCCCACCCGAAAACTGCTTCTGGCCAAGCCGGACGACCCCCTGTCTCAGTACGCCCTGGCCAAAACCACCTACGTAAAAGTCAAAGACAGCCTCCGGGAAGTGGCGTTCCAGATGGAATTCCACAAACTTCCCGTCATTCCCGTGGTCAACAATGGAAAAGAAAAAATTCTCCAGGGAATCATCACCGTGGATGACATCCTCAAACACCTCATTCCTATCGCCTGGAAACGCCGCGCCAAAAAACCCATCTCATGAAACTAGAAGATATCATCAAAGGCCGCGGGCTCTGGCGAAACCTCGTCCTTTTCATCAGCGTGATGGGTCCCGGCATCATCACGGCGAACGTAGACAACGACGCCGGAGGAATCACCACCTATACACTGGCGGGAGCTCATTTCGGCCTCACCCTGCTCTGGACTCTGATTCCCATCACGCTGGCTCTGATCCTGGTGCAGATCATGTCCGCCCGCATGGGGGTGGCCACCGGTAAAGGTCTGGCGGACCTCATTCGAGAAAATTATGGACTCAAGGTTACCTTTTATGTGATGCTGGTTTTGATTCCTATCAACTTTGGCAACGTGGTCGCCGAATTCGCTGGAATCGCAGCGGGAGGAGAGCTGTTTAATATCTCCAAGTACCTGAGCGTCCCGACCGCCGCCCTCTTTGTATGGTGGCTGGCGACCCAGGGGGATTACAAACGCGTGGAAAAAGTATTTCTGGCCGCCTGCCTCTTCTACGCCACCTACCTGGCCTCGGGTTACCTGGCCGCTCCCGATTGGGAAGAAGTTTTACAAGCCACCGTAACTCCCAAACTGACCTGGAATAGAGAATACCTGACCATGCTTGTGGGCGTCGTGGGATCCACCATAGCTCCCTGGATGCAGTTCTTCCAGCAGTCTTTGGTGGTGGACAAGGGACTGGGGATTAAAGAATATAGGCACGTCCGCCTAGACACCATCATCGGATGTGTCACCGTCATGGCAGTGGTGTTCTTTATCATCGTGACCTGCTCCGCGACCCTGTACCAATCCGAAATTCGCGTGGAATCGGCCCAGGAAGCGGCCCTGGCCCTGGAACCCTTGGCGGGGCACTACTGCGCTCTTTTGTTCGCCATAGGACTGGTGAATGCTTCTTTATTCGCCGCATCGATTCTGCCCTTGTCCACCGCCTATTCGGTGTGCGAGGGATTGGGTTGGCAGACAGGCCTGGATCTCTCTTTCGAAGAAGCTCCTCAATTTTACTCTCTTTACACTTTACTGATCGGAGCAGGCGTCATAGCGGTCCTATGGCCGGGATTTCCCCTCATCAAAATGATGTACTGGTCTCAAGTGTTAAACGGCATCCTGCTTCCGGTGATCCTCTTCTTCTGCGTGAGTCTTTCCAGCCGCGAAGAGATCATGGGAAAACTGGCGAATTCCAAGCTCTTCCGCCTGGCGGCGTGGGTCACCGTGATACTCGTGTCGATTCTTTCCCTAACTATGGTGGCAAGCCTGCTGGTAGGATCTTAACTCGAACAGAATTTTAAAGCGGAGTCGATGCGGGATAAAACCTTTTCTTTTCCCAAGACCTCCAACATCCCAAAAAGACTGGGGCCTTGAGTTCGCCCTGAAACAGCCACGCGCACCGGATGAAAAACCTGTCCCGTCTTCAATCCCTCGGATTTGGAAAATGCCCGGATGCAATTTTCCAATCCTTTTTCATCGAACGGGGTTAAACCCTTTAGGACGACCTTCAAACCTTTAAGCACAGAAGCCGTCCCTGAAGTCTTGAGAACCTTCTCCACGGCTTTCGGATCATACTCCACCTCTTTGAAAAAGAAATCCACCAATCTGGGAACCTCCGCAAGAAGCTTAAACTTCTCCCGCTCTAAAGTCATCGCCTTCAAAAGCATCCCATTGGAAAGCCCCCGAGCCCAGGACTCCGATTCTAAAAAGCTTCGCGCCCGAGATAAAAGCTCCTCCGGAGATAATTTTCTTAAATATTCCCCGTTCATCCAAAGAAGCTTTTGAGGATCGAAAGTCGCCGGGCTTTTCTGGCATCCCGAAAAAGAAAACCTCTGTTGGAGCTCCTCCCATTCAAATAGCTGCTGACTGTCCGGCGTGGACCATCCCAAAAGAGCCAGATAATTTCTCAACGCCTCCGGAAGATAGCCCGCATTTTTATATTCCAATGTGCTGGTGGCCCCATGGCGCTTGGAAAGGCGAGTGCCATCAGGGCCTAAGATCATGGAAAGATGCGCAAACTCAGGTATTTTGCCTTCCCATTTCAAAGCGCCGTAGAGTTGAATCTGAAGAGGAGTGTTGGAGATATGATCGTCTCCCCGTATCACATGGGTAATCTTCATCTCCACATCATCCACCACACAAGCAAAATTATAGGTAGGAAACCCGGACGCCTTCACCAAAATAAAATCATAGAGGAGCCTGTTTTCAAAAGAGACCTTTCCATGCACCAGATCCTCAAACTCCGTCACTCCTTCCTCCGGCATCTTGAACCGAACCACGGGTCTTCTCCCCTGGGCCTGAAAATCCTTCTTCTGTTTCTCTGAAACCCTGCGGCACCGGCCATCGTAACGCGGAGGCCTCTTTTCCAGTTGGGCCCTTCTGCGCATCTCCTCCAATTCTTCAGGAGTGCAGTAACAGTCGTACGCTCTTCCTTCTGCCATCAGCTTATCGGTGAAGGGTTTGTACATCCCCTGCTCAGCCCGTTTAGCCTGAAAATAGGGTCCCAATCCGCCCCTATCCCCCACACCACTGGGATCAGGCCCTTCTTCCCAGTCTAATCCCAGCCAAGACAGGCTGCTGAATATCGCCTGCACAGAATCCGGCGTGGAACGCACTTCATCCGTATCCTCTATGCGTAAAATAAAAGTGCCTTGCGTCCTGCGGGCAAATAACCAGTTGAACAAGGCTGTCCTAGCCCCCCCGATATGGAGATACCCCGTGGGCGAAGGAGCAAATCTAACGCGGGTCATGGATCATTTTTTGCTGACTTCATTCAAAAGTTCCTGGGCGTGGCTGCGGGCAGTGACGCTGATTTCCCGGCTTCCCCCCAACATCCGGGCCACCTCCTCCATGCGCGCCCTTCCTTCCAAGCACTCCACCCGCACGGAAGTTGCAGTCCCGGAGTTATCTTTCAGGACCTTAAAATGCTGAGTTCCATAACAGGCAATCTGGGGAAGATGGGTGACGCAGAAAACTTGATGCGACCGAGCCAAAGTCGCTAATTTCTCCCCCACGGAGCGAGCCACCACTCCCCCCACTCCGGCGTCTATTTCATCAAAAACCAGAATGGGAACCCTATCCTCCTTGGCAAGAACCGTTTTTAAGCCCAGCATCACCCGGGAGATCTCACCCCCGCTGGCGATAGATCGCAGGGATTTCAATGGTTCGCCGGGATTGGAGGAAAAAAGAAATTCCACGTGATCTGATCCCGTGGCGGAAAAACGCCCCTCCTCCATTTCCACCGATATGGAAAATCTCACGGAGGGCATCCCCAACTCACGCAGTTCCTTGACGACCCGGTGAGAAAGCTTTTTAGCGGCCGCCATTCTTTCATGATGCAGTTCCTCGCAAAGCCAGGACATCCGGCGGCGCGCCTTTTCCATCAGGGCCTTTAGCATTCCCGCCTTCTCTTCCGAGTTTTCCAGATTTTTAAAATCCTCCGCAATCCTGTCACGATAAGCCAAAATCTCCTCGATGGTGGCGCCATATTTCTTCTTTAGGCGGGATATCTTATCCTGGCGACCCAAACAGTCATCCAATTTTTCAGGATCGACATCTATTTGATCCTGATAAGAGCGCAAACGACCGGCCACCTCCTCCACCAAAGTGCAAGCCTGGCCGACAAGTTGTCTGGATTCCGCAATGGAACCGTCTATTTTTTCAAGTTCCTCCAAGAAACGTTCCACCTTCAGGAGTCTGCCCTGGATGGATCCCTCCTCCTGATACAAGAGCTCCGTGGCGCTCATCACCAGATTCTTTATCTTTTCCGCATTCTTAAGCCTGGGAAGAAGGCACTCCAATTCCTCCTCTTCCCCCGGCTTTAAAGAGGCCTCTTCAATTTCCTTGATCTGAAACCGGTACAAATCCAAACGTCTGAGTTTTTCCTCCTCTGAAAGGGTCAGGGCCTGTTCCTGCGTTTCCAGGCCGCGGAACTCCTGATAGACGGACGAGAGTTCTTTTCTGATCTTCTCCGATTCCGCGAATTGATCCAGAAGATCCAGTTGGTAGGAAGGCTTCAGGAGGGTTTGATGTTCATGTTGACCGTGAAAATCCACCAGAGATTCTCCGAAACTGGCCAGCAAAGATAGTGGTATGGGACGGCCATTGAGAACCGCCCGGCTTTTGCCGGCAAGGTCCAGTTCTCTGCGGATTTGAACCGAAGAACCCGTCAACAAATAGGGCTTCCTGAGCTCTTCAGGAAAATCATCCAAACTTATCTGGCCCTCCACCACGCAACTCTGAGCGCCGGCCTTAAGCCATTCCATATGAGACCGGGCGCCCAAGAGAAATCCCAGGGCCTCGATCAGGATGGACTTTCCCGCACCCGTCTCTCCCGTGAAAACCAAAAGCCCACCCCCGAAATCCAGACTCAATTCCTCGATAATTGCAAAATTCTTAATGGATAAATTCTTTAACACATTTTTACCTCTCTCCCCACTTCAATTTCCTCCTCAAAATTTCAAAGTAGGAACGTTTGGGATGCACAAGGAG
>JACQJN010000267.1 GCA_016205085.1 Elusimicrobiota bacterium
CTTCAGGACACGCGGCTTCCTCCAATTATCCTTTCACCACCATTGATCCCAATGTGGGGGTGGTGTCGGTGCCGGATTCCCGCCTCAAACGGTTAGCCGAGATATTCAAGCCTGAAAAAGTGACGCCGGCCGCGATCCGATTTGTAGATATTGCCGGGTTGGTCAAAGGAGCCAGTCAAGGGGAGGGATTGGGCAATCAGTTTCTCTCTCATATTCGGGAAGTAGATGCCATCATTAATTTGGTGCGGTTGTTTAAAGATCCGGATGTGGTGCACAGCATGGGCTCGGTAGATCCAAGGCGGGATGTGGAAGTGATTGAAATGGAACTGATCCTGGCGGACCTGGCTTCTATGGAGAAACAAATAGAGAAAGTGGAAGGCAAGGCAAAATGTGGGGACAAAGCCTCCCGTGAAGCTTTGGAGGTTATGCTTAAAGTCAAGACCGGGTTGGCGCAGGGCAAGCCTGCTCGTGGTTTTGGTTTATCCAAGGAATCTTTGAAGCCCTTCTCCTTACTTACCTCCAAGACAGAGCTTTTTGTGGGGAATACGGATGAGAATCCCGACCCCAAGGATGCGCAATCTCTCCAGGCTTTGGCGAAGGAGCGCGGATCCGGCTGTTTGACCTTGTGCGGAAAGTTGGAAGCTGAAATTACGCAATTGGCGTCCGAAGATCGTCCTTCTTTTATGGCGGAATTGGGACTAAAAACAACCGGCTTAGAGCGCGTGATTGTGGAGGCCTATAGACTCTTGGATCTTATCAGTTTTCTAACGGCAGGCCCCAAGGAAGTGCGGGCCTGGACGGTTGTAAGAGGTTGGAAAGCCCCTCAGGCGGCGGGAGTCATTCATACCGATTTCGAGAAGGGTTTCATCCGAGCGGATGTATACTCCTTTACAGATATTGATAATCTGGGCTCTGAGCTGGCGGTGCGAGAAAAAGGGTTGATTCGCTCGGAAGGCAAAGATTATGTGATGAAGGACGGCGACGTCTGTTTCTTTAAATTTAATGTCTAACTCTATCTCATATCTCAGCTCTCATATCTCAGCTCTTACTTTATGTCGTCACTTCGGCACCTGCGGTGGCTGTCAAATTCAGGATCTGCCTTATGATTCGCAACTGCAACTGAAGCAGAAAAAACTTCAAATGATGATGGCTCCTTTTTGGAAAGAGGCACTCCCGGTACATCCGTCTCCGGAGATCTATTACTACAGGAACAAGATGGAGTTTTCTTTTGGAAAGAGGATCGAGGGGATTACGCTGGGACTAAAGAAGAAGAAGCGATGGGATACCACCTTGGACATCGAGGAGTGCCATCTGCTTTCCGCCGAGACGGCCGGTCTCTTGAAGGCGGTGAGGGAATGGATGGCCGTTCGGGGACTTGTCTGTTTAAGGTATTTAGTGGTTCGGGAAGGAAAGAACACGGATCAAAGAATGGTCTTTTTGCATTCCAGTCAAGAAATTTCTAATCAAGAGTTTGTTCAAGCGGTAAGGCCCGTCTATCCTGCGACTACCATCCTGTGGGGAATGAATACTAAACTGGCGGATGTGGCGGTGGCGGATCGGTTGGAGGTGCTTTTCGGCTCCGGTTTTATAGAAGAGAAACTGGGGGGGCTTCTTTTCCGCATTTCTCCCACTTCCTTTTTTCAAACGAACACCAAAGGCGCCGAAAGGTTGTATGCTATTTTGAGGAATTGGATTTCGGAGGCCCATCCGGAGCTTTTATTAGATTTGTACGGGGGATGCGGGGGTATTAGCTTCTCAGCGGCGGAGATAGTGCAACAGATTGTTTGCGTGGAATCGTCTGTTTCGGCGGTGGCGGACGCCCGCTTCAATGCTCAACGCAATGATATCCACAATGTGGAATTTGTCTGTGCTAAGACGGAGGATTTCCTGTCCTCGCCCACCACTCGCCACTTGCCACTTGCCACTGTCGTTTTAGACCCTCCTCGCGCCGGATTGCATCCCAAGGCGCTTAAGTCTTTAATTTCTTTCGGGCCTGCCCGGATTGTCTATGTTTCCTGCAATCCCCGCGCACTGGCCCAGGATTTGAAGGAGTTGCTGGAATGTTATAAAATAGATCGCATAGAGGCGTTGGATTTGTTTCCTCATACCGAACATATCGAAGTTTTGGTGCAACTGAAAAAATCCTAGCCCCACCAGTCATCTGATGTCATCTGCCGAGCCCGTGGAATCTGTTTCCGGTCTTTCTTTGGAGTCTTTAAATCCTGAGCAAAAGGCCGCGGCTACTTATCGGGGCGGGCCTTTGCTGATTTTGGCCGGGGCGGGGACCGGCAAAACTAGGGCCATCACCCACCGCATTGCCCATCTCATTGCACAGGGAGTGCCGGCGGGACGCATTCTGGCCATCACATTCACCAATAAAGCCACGGAAGAAATGCGGCGACGAGTATCGGCGCTGGTTCCAGGAGAGGGACATAAGGTTTGGATCTATACTTTCCATGCGTTTGCTTCTCGTCTTTTGCGGCAGCATGCGAAACTTCTCAGGCTCACCCCGTATTTTACGGTTTATGATCAGGAAGACCAAAAGAAGTTGGTCCAGGAGGCTTTAAAAGAGTTGCTGTTGGAGGATCAAAAAAATAAGGCAAGCCTATTTGTTCATTTGATTTCCAGGGCTAAAGACGATCTTCTGGATGCGGAATCCTACGCCATAAATTCCCTGACGGCAGCGGAACCCTTCCGGCAGACGGTGGCCAAGGTGTACCAAAGGTACCAGGCTAAGTTGGCTCAGGGCGGGGGATTGGATTTCGGGGACCTTTTGATGCGTTGTGTGGAGCTTTTGCGGGACCACGAGGACATTCGTGAGTATTACCAGGAATATTTTATGCATGTCCTAGTGGATGAGTACCAGGATACCAACCACGCCCAGTATGTCCTGACCAAGACTTTGGCGGCCAAACATAGGAACTTGTGCGTGGTCGGTGACGAAGATCAATGCTTACCCAGTGGGACCGGGGTAATAACAAGACAGGGGCAGAAAAATATCGAGGACATCCGGGAGGGAGAAGAAGTTTTGGCCGGCTCTGGCTGGGGTAAGACATGCTTCATGCCGGTGAAGAAGGTAATGCGGAAACCTCACCGTGGCGATTTAATTCGAGTTCACCTTCGATCCGGGAAAAAGCTGCTAGCAACTCCCAATCATATATGTTTTGGACGAATGGAACCTTCCCCCGATACGCATTACGTGTATCTCATGCGTAAAAATGCAAAGGGATACCGTATCGGAACCACGTCTGGGGTGCGCGCATCCAAGAATGGCAGGCTCATAAATGGACTTCTTGTGCGCACCAACCAAGAGGTGGCGGATGCAGTGTATATCCTAAGAACGTGTCGCGATTTAGGTGAAGCACGGTATTATGAGCAATACTATTCGGTTCGGTACGGGATACCGACCATGGTTTTTTATGTGAGGGGTCGGAGGATGGCGGTAGGTCAGAAGTGGATAGACCGACTCTATTCGGAGATCAATACGGGGGAAGGAGCCGAAAGATTGATGGAGGACCTACATATTGATTCCCGCTTCCCTCATCATCGTCCGGGAGCGTCCGTGAGAGGGGAAGTCAATCGAAAGCGAGTTTGGTTCACGGTGTTCGGAGGTCCAAGGGCCGGCGAACTTCGCCCGTGGCACGAGCATCGAATCCATTTGAATACTTCTGATCAGCTTTTGAGGGAGTCAGCTGAAAAGAAATTTCTTCTAATCCGCAAAGGACAAAAGAATACTTGGCGAATTGAAACCTCTCGCAAAAATTATGATGATGGCATGACTTTGGCAAAAGCCATTTGTTCTATAGATGGGTTAGAAATAACGGGGCGTGCCAAGCTCACTTTTTCCGACCCCTTTCTTTTTATGCCAGCTTCGCATCTTAGCATAGGAATGATTGTTCCCGTTGTAGAGGAAGGTAAAATCGTGGAAGACGAGGTGGAGAAGATTGAGCGAGTTTCTTATGAAGGTTTTGTCTATGATTTGGATGTCCCTCATGTTCGGAACTTTGTGGCGGAAGGAATCGTAGTGCATAATTCCATTTATAAATTTCGCGGGGCGGATATTCGCAATATCCTGGAA